>NZ_RZQE01000051.1:5383-21901 GCF_004022955.1 Mesorhizobium sp. M7A.F.Ca.US.002.01.1.1
TGCAGATAGAATGCTGAGACCCGTCGAAATTGGCCACTCCATCTTGAATCAGTCTCAATGTCTGGGAGGCACTCTGAAGTGTGTAATGAACTAGGCCCGATTAAACCGCCAACGCCGCGATACGAAGTGGTTTTGCAGACCGGCTTGCGCGTTCCAATGCGGGACGGCGTTGAGCTCGCCACGGACCTGTATCGGCCTATTGGTTACACTGGGGAACTCGGGTCAATCCTTATCCGAACTCCATACGGTAAGACGCCCTATCGCTGTCCGGTTGAGCCTCGCCACAAAGTGGCAAGAATGTTTGCTGGACAAGGGTTCGCTGTACTTGTGCAGGAGCGTCGTGGCGTCTTCGATTCCGGCGGCGTATACGCTAGGGAACATATAGGGGACGACGGTTATGACACGCTGTCCTGGATTTCGCAGCAGCCATGGTCGAATGGACGCGTGGGCACATATGGGTGCTCGGCGCTTGGTATCGCGCAGGTTTTGCTGGCGCAGTTGTGCCATCCAGCCCACCGATGCGCAATTGCGCAGGGATCGGGCGGCGCGAACGGCTCTGCCGGAGGGCGATATCGCAACGGGGATCTCCGTCTCGGCGGTGCGGTGGAGGTTGCCGCGTTTGTCCCCTGGTTCCACCAAACCGCAGCGAAGGACCGGTCCCGAGTGCAACCGAAAAGCGATGAGGAGTATCAGCGGGCTTTCGCGTCGCTGCCGCTCGTCAACATGCTTAAGAGCCTTGGGGGACCGCCGACTGACTGGGAGGACTGGGTCTCGCGTGACCCAGGCGATCCCTGGGGGGATCGGAATGGGATGCTTAGCGAGGACTCGACCATCGACGTCCCAGCCCTGTTCGTGAACTCGTGGTACGACGTGGGGGCTGCCGACGCGCTTCACCAGCAGCGCGTTTTTAGTGCTCGCGGATTGAGCCCGGCGGCACGCGATCACCAACATATCATTCTGTCGCCAGCCACGCATTGTGGCACCGAGAGTCTCAAAGCCCCGACGGTTATCGGCGAGCGCGAGCTGGGCGACGCGCGCCTGGATTGCTGGCAGATCTACCTGGACTGGTTCGACTGCTGGCTGAACGACAAGCCCGACCGGATCGAGGGAATGCCCCGCGTCCAGTACTACGTGATGGGTCGCAACGAGTGGCGTGCCGCGTCAGAATGGCCCCCTCTTGGTGTGGAACTGCAGCACTGGTTCCTCCGCAGCGGCGGGAATGCCGCGACCCGTCTAGGCGACGGGACTCTTGATGTAGAGCCTCCGAGTGCCGACGAGCCGGCTGACACGTTTACCTACGACCCTGGGGATCCGGCGCCGTTCTTGGGGATGGACGGCGGGAAGTCAAGTGGAACTACTATAGGACCCCGCGATTACCAGGACGTCCAGCTTCGTCCAGACGTCCTCTGCTTCACTTCACCGCCCCTCACAGAGGGCATGGAGGTTACCGGATTTGTCCGGGCGGTCCTCTTCGTCTCTTCTTCGGCCCCGGACACGGACTTCGTGGCCAGACTGTTGGACGTACATCCCGATGGCCGTGCGATTGACGTGGTGGACGGGATACTGCGCGTCCGCTATCGCGAGGGCTTTGATCGGGCTGTTTTCATGGAACCGAGCGTTATATGCAAAATCGAGATTGATCTCGACGCCACAAGTAATTGGTTTCCGGCCGGCCATCAAATTCGCCTGGAAATCACTAGTTCGGCCTTCCCGCGGTTCGACCGCAACCTGAATACGGGAGGTAACAACTGGGACGAAACTGAATGGGTAGTGGCTCGGAACACGATTCATCACTGCGAGCAGTTCCCCTCCCACGTACTGCTTCCTGTGATGACAGCGATGGGGTCCCATGCCGGCAAGGCGAATTTGAACAGCTTGCCGCCTGGCTAGCCTACCTCCACTATTTCAAACAAACGGTGATAACAAGCTGCGATCGGTCGGGGAGCCCGTCGCTTCTCACATCAAGCAGCTTGCCCCATCGGCCCGCGTCAATCAGCATGGAATGGGGGTCCATGGATCGGCACATAATGGCGGTGAGACTCACAATTGATGTTTTGCACAGCGGCGTAGGCGCGCTGTCACATTGATTTAAGCAATAGGGAAATTGGGGTGGCAACGCGCCATCATTGAGTGCCGGACCTGCTAGAGAAGCACGGTTGAGTTTCTTTTCAAACAACTTAGCAACGGCACAGAGTTCATCGTTGTACTGTGAATGCGACGAACACACCACCGTGCAGATAGAATGCTGAGACCCGTCGAAATTGGCCACTCCATCTTGAATCAGTCTCAATGTCTGGGAGGCACTCTGAAGTGTGTAATGAACTAGGCCCGATTAAACCGCCAACGCCGCGATACGAAGTGGTTTTGCAGACCGGCTTGCGCGTTCCAATGCGGGACGGCGTTGAGCTCGCCACGGACCTGTATCGGCCTATTGGTTACACTGGGGAACTCGGGTCAATCCTTATCCGAACTCAATACGGTAAGACGCCCTATCGCTGTCCGGTTGAGCCTCGCCACAAAGTGGCAAGAATGTTTGCTGGACAAGGCTTCGCCGTACTTGTGCAGGAGCTTCGTGGAGTCTTCGATTCCGGCGGCGTATTCACCCTCATGGAGAATGAAAGGGACGACGGTTATGACACGCTGTCCTGGATTTCGCAGCAGCCATGGTCGAATGGACGCGTGGGCACATATGGGTGCTCGGCGCTTGGTATCGCGCAGGTTTTGCTGGCGCAGTTGTGCCATCCAGCCCACCGATGCGCAATTGCGCAGGGATCGGGCGGCGCGAACGGCTCTGCCGGAGGGCGATATCGCAACGGGGATCTCCGTCTCGGCGGTGCGGTGGAGGTTGCCGCGTTTGTCCCCTGGTTCCACCAAACCGCAGCGAAGGACCGGTCCCGAGTGCAACCGAAAAGCGATGAGGAGTATCAGCGGGCTTTCGCGTCGCTGCCGCTCGTCAACATGCTTAAGAGCCTTGGGGGACCGCCGACTGACTGGGAGGACTGGGTCTCGCGTGACCCAGGCGATCCCTGGGGGGATCGGAATGGGATGCTTAGCGAGGACTCGACCATCGACGTCCCAGCCCTGTTCGTGAACTCGTGGTACGACGTGGGGGCTGCCGACGCGCTTCACCAGCAGCGCGTTTTTAGTGCTCGCGGATTGAGCCCGGCGGCACGCGATCACCAACATATCATTCTGTCGCCAGCCACGCATTGTGGCACCGAGAGTCTCAAAGCCCCGACGGTTATCGGCGAGCGCGAGCTGGGCGACGCGCGCCTGGATTGCTGGCAGATCTACCTGGACTGGTTCGACTGCTGGCTGAACGACAAGCCCGACCGGATCGAGGGAATGCCCCGCGTCCAGTACTACGTGATGGGTCGCAACGAGTGGCGTGCCGCGTCAGAATGGCCCCCTCTTGGTGTGGAACTGCAGCACTGGTTCCTCCGCAGCGGCGGGAATGCCGCGACCCGTCTAGGCGACGGGACTCTTGATGTAGAGCCTCCGAGTGCCGACGAGCCGGCTGACACGTTTACCTACGACCCTGGGGATCCGGCGCCGTTCTTGGGGATGGACGGCGGGAAGTCAAGTGGAACTACTATAGGACCCCGCGATTACCAGGACGTCCAGCTTCGTCCAGACGTCCTCTGCTTCACTTCACCGCCCCTCACAGAGGGCATGGAGGTTACCGGATTTGTCCGGGCGGTCCTCTTCGTCTCTTCTTCGGCCCCGGACACGGACTTCGTGGCCAGACTGTTGGACGTACATCCCGATGGCCGTGCGATTGACGTGGTGGACGGGATACTGCGCGTCCGCTATCGCGAGGGCTTTGATCGGGCTGTTTTCATGGAACCGAGCGTTATATGCAAAATCGAGATTGATCTCGACGCCACAAGTAATTGGTTTCCGGCCGGCCATCAAATTCGCCTGGAAATCACTAGTTCGGCCTTCCCGCGGTTCGACCGCAACCTGAATACGGGAGGTAACAACTGGGACGAAACTGAATGGGTAGTGGCTCGGAACACGATTCATCACTGCGAGCAGTTCCCCTCCCACGTACTGCTTCCTGTGATGACAGCGATGGGGTCCCATGCCGGCAAGGCGAATTTGAACAGCATCGCTAGGTGTTTAGATTGTGGTATTCGGCTTTGCCCCCCGCCTTGAACGGGTTGTTTTGAAGTGCTGCGCTTCGAGATGATGACAAAACGTGGTCTGTGTGAACAGCCACAAGCATCAGGAAAGGAAGCGCAGCATGAAAAATTATGCCGGACTGGACGTCTCCGTGAAAGAGACCACCGTTTGCATCGTGAGAAGGGCGCCGAATTTGCCGAGAGATGAAGGTTGCTAGTCATCCGGACGATCTTGCTGACGCATTGAAGAACCCCGCATGGAATCTCGCCCGGATCAGGCTTGAAGCCGGCCCCTTATCCCAATGGTTGGTCTGGCGGCAGCCGGACTACGTGACCTGTATCGAGCCCCGTCATTCCAAGGCGTTCTCAAGGCACAGGTCAACAAGACCGACCGCAACCATGCTCGCGGCATCGCGCAGATATGCGGGTTAACCTGTTCCGGCCCGTGCATGTCAAGAGTAAGCGGTATTCTCGGGCCACGGCCTTGAGCTCGAGCTTGTTGATGTAGACCCAAGGCAGGAGATCGTCGATCTGGCTGTTGGGGTGGCCGTTGACGATCCTGGTGAGGACATCGGCGAGATAAGCCGAGCGGTTCGACACCATTGAGCTTGCAGGTTTCGATCAGCGAGGCGATGACTGCCCAGTGTTCGGCGCCGCCGTCAGAGCCTGCGAAGAGCGCGTTCTTGCGGTTGAGCGCGAAGACTGATTCATTATGCACCCCCTCTTCAAATGGCGGGAAACAGCGATTTCTGATTATCGTCGTTGATGATACGCGGAGATTTGCGCGCCAAATCGGCCTTGATCCGTTCATCTTCAAGGTCGCTGGCGCGGATCTGGTAGGGCGCGCCGCGCATGACCTGCTCGGCTGGTAATATGCCGTCCCTGACGAACCGGCGGATTTTGACGTGCGACACGCCAAGCTTCGCGGCCGCGTCCGACATGGTAAGCCACTCGCCGTTCTTGTCGGAAGACCGATAGCCGCTGATCTTGTGCACCGTGCGCAGGGATTGGACGCGTCGCGCCGTCCAGGTCTTTCCCTGACCCGTCTTCATGCCCATGCGGTTGAGTGTGGCGGCGATTTCGGCATCCGACCATCGCGTTGCCATGGATCGCATGACCGCCAGAGCCTCCTCAGGCGTACTCTGGCCATGCTCTCCGGATTTGGACTTGCGAACCCTTACCTGGGAATGCTGGCCCCCATGCCAATGGATGGTCAGGATCACATCGCGCGCGTCGTCATCGACGTCCGCCACAATGTCCTTGATGAGCGCGCGCAGCAGTTGCTGACGGAACCGCATATCGACACCCGGCGCATTCCAGGCGGCTTCGAGATCCTGGGCGAGGCCGGTGAAGTCAGGGATCGCGTCGACAGGCTCCATACGCTGGACTTCACTGAGCCGGGCCTCGCAGGTCTCCACGCGCCTGAGCCTAGCTTCCCAGTTCCTCTCGAGCTGGGCCGCTATAAGCCGGTTCTCCGGGTCGCAGGCGGCGTAGCGGCGCTCGGCGAGCGATGCCTCATAGCGTGCCTGCTGCAGGTCCATCTCGATCATCTGCCGCCGCCTGGCTTCGCTCTCCAGCTGCATCTGTTCAGCCTCCAACGCCGCCTCGATCGCCATCGGCGCAACCGCCTCCAAGGCTTCGCGGGCCACCGCCGCATCGGTGCGAAAGCCGTTGAACGACATGCATCGCGCCTGCGCCATCATGGTGTTCTCGCAACGATAGACCGGGTAACCTTGGCCACGTCCGGCATACGTGACAACCAGTCTTCGCCCGCATCGACCACAGGAGAGAAGACCCGGGAGCAACGCGCGACCGCCGCGGCCCGACTTGACGCCGCCGGCTTTGCCATAGGCGTTGGCGGCGAGAAGTTCCTGGTTCCGTTCGTACTCGCTCCATCCGATATAGCCTTCGTGATGCTCCTTGAGCACCACCGCCCAATCGCTGGCCGGCTTGTAATGACCATAGCTCTTGCGGACGCGGCCATCCACGATCTCGGTGCGCTTCTCGCTCTTACCATAGACATAAGCGCCGGCGTAGAACGGGTTCTTCAGGACGGAGATCACGTTGCGGTAGCGGACCGGAACCCAGGCGAAGGACACCATCTTCTTGCCGTCGGAGGGTCTGGGGAAATGCACGCCATCGTCGATCATCGAGATCAGGACCTGGCGGGCACTGCCGAGTTCGCGGAAACGCGCGAATATCAGGCGAATGGTCTCCTGCAGGCGTATATCGGGATCGAACCCGAGACCGTAATCCCGGTGCCAGACGTAGCCGAAGGGCACAGAGATGCGCAGTTCGCCGCGCTGTGCCTTGGCGCGGTCAGCTTCGTACATGCGAGCACGCAGCACCCCGAGTTCGAACTCGCTTATGCTCCCCTTCATGCCGAGCAGCAGGCGATCGTTCGGCAGTCCCGGATCGTAGACTCCGTCCAGATCGATCACCCGTGCATCGACTTCGCCGCACAACTCGAGCAGCCGATGCCAGTCCGGTCCGTTGCGAGACAGGCGGGACGCCTCCAGGCAAAGCACAGCGCCCACATGACCGGTGCACAGATCGTCGACCAGGCGTTCGAAACCGGGACGTTCCACAGCTCCACTTGCGGTGCGTCCCAAGTCCTCGTCGATCACCTCAACCTTGCGGAATCCCCAGCGCCGCGCGACGTCGACCAGCTCATATTGCCGACGCTGGCTCTCAAGATTGAGCTGCACTTGCGCCTGCGTGGACTGACGTACATAGACAACGGCCTTGCGCTTGAGGATGGTGGCCGGAATCAGATTACGGCTCGTCATCGCGGCTCTCCTCCGTCACGATACCGGCGGCGGCCATCAGCACATTGGCGAGCCGGGCGATCACGATCGTTCGTTGCGCTGCGCTCAGCCCGACTAGCTTGTGCGAGTCGAGCGCATGCTGAGCTGGCGAACGATCACGAGAGATCGTGTCGGTGGCGGCAAGGTTCTCATTTTGAGTCTCCCCGATGATGAAACCATCCGGAGAGCCTCGCCGGAAACGGCGCTGGATCAAGAGCTTGTTCAGTTCAAGCAGTGCAGCAAGCGACGCGCGCGGGGAGCCCAGATCCATTGCTGCGCACGGGACTTCGACCTCCTGCCCAACATGGGCAGAATGACCCCGAGATTGCGATCGGACGGATCGAGCGTTCGACGGTGTTGCTGTCGATCTCGATGCGGCCGTCGTCAAGGAAGTGCGAGAGGCCTTCCCAGCGTGAGAGCGTGTAGCGGATTGCCTCTGCGAGCTTGGTCTTCTGACTGATCAGGCCGAGCTTCTCACGCAGCCAGGGTTCGAGATCGGCGACGATGGCGCGGCTTTTGTCCTGACGCATCGCGCGGCGCTCGTTGGCCGATCGGCCACGGATGTCATCCTCGATCTTGTAGAGTTCGGCGATCCGTCTCAGCGCGTCACTGGCGATCGGCGCGGGACCGGCTGCTGCCAGTTCATAAAAGCGCCGACGGACATGCGCCCAGCAGAAGGCGAGCGTGACGCCGCTTTTGTCGGCCAGCACGCGATAGCCGCCATAGCCGTCGACCTGCAAGATTCCGGTGAAGCCTGCGAGATGAGCGATCGGACGCTCGGCCTTTCGGTCCGGCGCATAGACATAGGCGACGCCCGGCGGGTCGCTCCCCTCCCATCGTCGGTCATCGCGGGCATAGGCCCAGAGTTGACCTGTCTTAGTCTTGCCGCGGCCGGGATCGAGCACCGGCGCGGTCGTCTCGTCGGCGAAGAGTTTTGCCGAGGACTTCAGCTTGCCAAGCAGCCGCTCATGCACCGGACGCAGGTGCCAGGCGGCGCGGCCGACCCAGTCGGCGAGCGTAGAGCGATCGAGATTGATACCCTGCCGGGCGTAGATTTGCGCCTGACGATAGAGCGGAAGGTGATCGGCATATTTTGAGACCAGCACCTGGGCGACCGTTGCCTCGGTCGGAAGACCACCCTCGATCAGCCGGGCCGGCGCCGGAAGCCTGAACCACGACGTCCTCGCAGGCGCGGCAGGCATATTTGGGCCGGCGCACGACGATTACACGCAGCTGCGCCGGAACGATGTCGAGCCGCTCGCTCACGTCCTCGCCGATCCGATGCAAGCCATTGCGGCAGCATGGGCAGGCATGGTCCTCGATGTCGACGACCATCTCCACGCGCGGCAGATGGGGTGGCAGCGCGCCCCGGTTGGCCCGGCGCCTCGTGGCCTTTGCTTGCCGCTCGGCGGGAGCAGATTGCTCCTTCTCTTCCTCACCGGCGGCCTCGATCTGCTCCGCCTCTTCGAGCCCCAGCAGCAATTGATCCTCGGGGAGCGTCTCGGCACGCCGGCCGAAGCGGTGACGCTGCAATTCCTTGATGATCTGAATCAGACGGGCATTCTCGACGTCGTGCGCCAGGACCATCGCCTTCAGCGCGTCCGGATCGTCGGGAAGCTGGTCAGCCGTCATCGCCATGAACGGATCAGACCATATTCGCCGACAGCCCGCGACAGCGGAATCTAGGCTGATTCACTTCGTCGCGGGTCAGCCCGCCTGGGCTGGCACGCGGGTCCGGCGCGCCTCATGGACTCGCCGCCAGTCGAGACCTTCGAGTAGCGCCGAGAGCTGCGCGGCCGTCAGCCGCATCATGCCGTCATGCACTTTCGGCCAGCGGAACTCCCCATCCTCCAAACGCTTAGCAGGCAAACCCCGGTGCCATCCCAGAAGATCAGCTTGATCCGGTCAGTCCGCTTCGCCCGGAAGACGTAGACGGCCCCGCTGAACGGATCGGCCCCCATTGTCTCTCGCACCAGCGCCGCCAATCCCTCCGCACCCTTGCGGAAGTCGACGGGCTTCGTCGCCACCATGACCTTGACCGCACCCGTCGGCCCGATCACGACGTCGCCTTCAGCGCGCGGATCACTGCGGCCACCGTCTTGGTATCGGCGCCCCGGCCGACGCGCATCGCGATGCCGTCGATCTCAAGCTCGATCATGCCGGCATCTCGGGTGGCTTGCCGTTTCCGCTGCTTCGGTGAACGGCTGGCTGCAGGTTCCGCCGCCGCCACAACCGCCGGCACAAAGGCAGGAGAATCTTGCTGCACCGAAGCGGCCTGTTTGCGCGCTTCGCGGCGCCAGGCGAAGACCTGCTGCGGCCTGAGACCATAACGGCGGGCGACCTCGGAAATGATCGCATTCGGCTCCAGCGTCTCTGCGATGATCCGCGCCTTGTCATCCACCGACCAGTGACGCCGACCGCCGGCACCGTTGATCACCTCGAAACGCCGAAGCTGCCGCTCCGGGTCAAGCGTAAGGTCAAGTCCAGACACAAGCCGATCTCCGATCCCAATACAGGATCGGCAACCTCACAGATCGCGACCACTCCCGAAAGGTGGTCCGGAAACACCGCTCTGATGTCCGCTGTCAAGGTTTGGAACGCATGAGGTCGCCCGATCCGAGGAACGGCTGCTCATTCTGATGATCGCGCATGGGTGGGGAGGCGGAACTGAAGGACGTCGGTGATCAAGCTCTGATGCGCGGGTTGGCTACCGCATTCCCGATTGTGCGTCCGGGGCTGTTCCTATCTTACTGCGGGCGTCGGTCGATTTGCCGGCCACAAAGCGTCTGACGGGCATTCCCCTGCCGTGGTCCCGCCTCCGCCCATGCGCGATATGTGCGCCATCGCGGCGAGCGATCAGGTGACGCGCGCCTCCCTTGCGACTGCCCACATAAAGCCGACCAGTTCACGGGCGATCGCGGTGCAGACGACCGTTGTCCGTTTGCCCCGAGCGCTCAGCATGCGGTAGCGGGCTGTCAGGCGGGACTGCGCCTTCCAGGCGATCTCACGCACCTTCGGTGACGCCTGCTCCAACCGGTATAGCTTCGCCTTCCCGACCTTGGGCGGATGTCGATAGGTCCAGGCGCTCTCGACCAACATGTGGCGAACCCGACCGTTGCCTGCCTTTGTGATGCCGCCGCGCCGGACTGTCTCCCCGGTTGAGCGCTCGCCGGGGACCCGACCGAGATATCCCATGAGCTGGCGTGGGCTTTCGAACCGGCTGGCGTCGCCGACTTCGGTGACGAACGTCACGGCGACAATTAGGTCTACCCCACGCAATGTCTGAAGCGCCCACACGATCGGTGCCAGCGACCAGGCCGGGACGAACTCTTCGATCACACGCTCCAGCCGCTCGACCCGCTCTTTCGAGACGCGCACCGCCTCGACCATCTCCTGGAGTGCGATCTGATGCGCGGGATGATCGAACCTTGTTCCTGAAGCCAGCGTAGATAGCGCATCGTCCAGCTCTTCTTTCGCGGATAGCTACGGCCGTGCTTGAGCATGAATGCGCTCACCTGCTGGCGATGGACCCGCAGCGTCTCGACCGCGCCCGCCCGCGCGCGAACAAGATCCCGTATGGACTCGTGCCCTTCATCGGGAACCCACACCGCGGTCAGCTCGCCGGCGCGCAATAGTCGGGCAAGGGAAATGGCGTCTCGACGGTTCGTCTTCACCCGATCGCCGGGCTTCCTTGGTATCAATGATGGTGCAACCACGGTGCACTCGTGCCCGAGCGACCGGATCAGGCGATAAAGGCCGTACCCGGTCGGCCCAGCCTCATAGCAGAAATGCACGTAATCAAAGCGGCTGGCGATCCGGCCTATGACCCGCCGCATGCTGGTCGCCGACGCGTCGACCTCACCGAAGAACCGAACCTCTCCTTCCCGGCCTGCCTCCGCAATCGCAATAGCGTTCTTAAGCTTCGCAACATCGATTCCGACAAATGCTTCTCTATAATCCGCCACGGCTCGTCCTCCTGTGGTGAGGATCGGCTCGGCCCGTCCGAGCAACCCTCGGACGCGCAGTGTAGGGCGAGCCACCTCATCGGCAGAGGCGGACATACGGTCTTACTGTCAAGACGCTGACGACCCAGAATCGCCGGGCGCTGCTGACGGCCCTCAAGTCGCTTCAGGAAAAGGCCATCGCCATCGAGAACGACATCCGTGGCCTGTTTCGTAACTTCGGTCTCAAAGTTGGCATTGTCGACGGCCGGCAAATTCGCGGATCGCATCCGGGACCCTTCCGGTGACATTCCGGAACTCGAGACATCATGGAGACGTTGCTCACCGCCCGTCGGAAACTTTGCGAGCAGTTCACGGTGCTACACGAAAGACTGTTGTCGATCGTGAGGGGTGACACGGTTTGCAGGCGGTTGATGACCGTGCTGGGCGTCGGCCCTATCGTTGCACTGGGTTTCAACGCCACGGTCGATATTCCTGCCCCCTTCAGGAATTCGAAGGACGTGGGGCCGTATCTCGGTTTGACGCCGCGGTTACATCAATCAGGCTAGGATAATCGCGTCGGCAGGTCAGCCTAGGAAGCTTGAATGGGATTGACTTCAACACGCCGAATAGACAAGTCCAGGCATTTGGTGGAGCGGATTGAGAGTGAAGCGCTCGGGCTGGGAAGCCCATGCCTTGCAGATGAACTCGTAGGGTGAGACCTTTGAGGGCCTTCAGCCTGCGGCCGAAATTTGTAGGCCGCAACAAAGTCGGCAAGATGCCGACGCAGTTGGTCATGATCGTCGTAGTGGAAACGCTTGCCCGTCGCGTCCTTGATGGTGCGGTTCATTCGCTCGACCTAGCCGGTGGTCCAAGTATGCTTTGGCTTCGTGGTTCGAAGCACAGCGCGACGATGCGGCCCCCGAACGTGCTTGCGGGCTTCCTGGCGCCGCGACGAGCGCTTGCAGGCGCTGACGGTCGCTGGCCAAAACGGTGAAGGGGGATGCTATTGCGCATGCATCTAACTCGCACGCCAAACCGCAAAACGGAATCCCGAAATCGGACTCTTTTGATCCGATCAATCCACTATGAGACGCCGATTCCGAAATAGCGGGTGTGGGCGACATTGAGGATGCGATTGATCAAGCTTACGAAGCTGTGTCCGCCGGCCGTTGCAGCTGTGCCATAACTGGAGTGTATACCAAGGGCCGGCACCGAGTTCATCTCTAGGACAAACGGTTGGCCTGAGCGATCGATCCGGAAATCGACGCGGGCATAGTCCCGGCAGTGGCAGGCACGGAAGGTCGCAACCGAAATATCCCGTAACATCGTCTCAAGCCCGCTCTCGATTTTCGCCGGGCAAATCTTGGGCACCGCTGCGGCCGCCACGTACTTCGCATCCCAATTCATAACACGCGTTTCGCGGTCACCGAAGTCCTGCTCCACTAGAGGCAAAACTTCGGGCTCCCCGTTTCCGAGCAACGCAACGCAGATTTCCCGCCCCTCGATGTATTCCTCCACTAGCGCATCCTGAGCATGCTGCGTGACGATCACTTCGACGGCCTGCCGCAACTTAGAGTGTTCATGTATGATCTGCAATCCGAAGCTGCAGTCCTCCTCCCGCGGCTTCACTACCACTGGGAATCTCAGGTCGCCGGTGTTCTCGGTGCCGCGACGCATCACGCGAAAGTTCGGAGTCGGCACGCCCTGATCGCGGATGAGCATTTTGGTAATGACTTTGTCTCCCGTCAGCCCAATCCCGAAGGGGCTACATCCAGTGTATGGAACACCGGCCATCTCAAGCATGGCAGGAACATGAGTGTAACGCTTTTCGCCCTGAATTCCCTCCGCCAAGTTGAAGACCATTCCCGAGGGGCGACCTTGCGGATCAGGTGGCATGAACCGCTCGAGACTGGCGAGCAGTCCTTTATCGCCTTCACACACTACCGTCTCGTGGCCGCCCTCTTGAAGTGCCGCCACCACATCTTCCAACGTGCCGCTATGCGGCCAAGGCTGCGGCGGCTGCGGACAAGGCTGACCGAACCGGTTAATCACACCGTTGAAATCACTGTTCGTTACGATGGCTACTCGCATGAGCTATCTCCTTTGACGTTTGTCTGCTGTCACGAAACCAATGAAAACTGGATGGAGGCCAACCGCTATATCAACATTGACGACCTGCACGAGTACAAGAGGCTCGAAGCACCATGGCTGACCCTTTTCACAACCCCCTCCACAAACATAGGTCCACCACCCGGTTCCCTCTCCGGTTCCCGACCCTTTCCGCTGGCGGTGCTCTTTTTGCCCAAGTAGCTCGAAAGACGGCGAGTTGGGTTGCGGTACCATCAATAAAGCCTTATGCAGGGTTTATGCCAAAACAGATGATAACCGGCGGATGAGAGCGCTCCGACGCGAAATGATCGCTTCAAAAACCGTGCCAACCTCGCAAAATGCACGTCGGCCAGTGCTTTGAGTTTGATATCAAACTTACGGTCATATCAGGTACTAAACTGGCCCGCACAACCACTATGTCGCAGGCGCGACAAAATCCGACAGAGATCGTATCCCAGGGGACGAGCGGCGACCCATCCGCAGTCTTTTGACGCTCGCCGGTCCCTTACATCGAGCCCTGGCGTCCAGAATTGAAGTTGGGCGAAGGCGATCCGCATAATCGTATGCCCGGCCTGGCCGGCTTCAACGTGCGAGCGCTGCAGCAGTTTCAACAATGATGGCGAGTCGGCATAAATCTTCTTGAGAGGCTGGCGCTTAATCCCGGAACAAACGCGGCAATCAGCACTTCGCCTTGCTCATTTCGATGACGGCCATAGTGTTATTGCGCGCTTCAAAAGCTGGACAGCGATTCCGCTAATTCCCGGACAGCGTTTTCACAAAAGTCCGACAGTTCGTCGAGGTTGGTCCTCGGCAGCCTGGTTGCTGTAGGGCTGATTGATTTCGGTGTTCTCGGAGTCGGTCAAGAGGGCCGAGGCTTTTTTCTTCGGATGCTCTCGCCCTGAAGGGCGATGCGGTGTGCATTGTGCACGAGCGGTCGTGTATAGCGTCGGCGACCGTGCTGTCGTTAATAAGGTCGTGCCAGCTTGCCACGGGGACCTGGGCGGTGATCAGGGTGGATTTTCTCTGATAGCGCTCCTCGACGATTTTCGAAGAGGTGGAAGCGCTGCTGATCGGAGAGAGCATGGTTGCCGAAGTCGTCGTGGATGAGCCAAGTGGACACGGGTGAGCTTGTCGATGAGGCGGGGGAAGGAACCATCGATGCGTCGCTCTCGAACAGGATAACAGTGCGGCTTCGGAAAAGTCCGGACAGGCTTTCCGGTAATCTCAATGATGAGATCCGCGCCCGCCGTTCCAAAAAAAGGTTCGGCACGAAGCCCGCATTTTTTGCACTGGGCTTACGGCGTGCTGATCCACTGTTTCGTCATTACTATTCCCGAGCCTTGCAACCGAGCCGGAAGCGTCAGGCGAATGCAGGATTCCTGCGCTCGTAGAGCGTCCCAGCTTGGTCAGCACAACCTGACGATACGCGCCATCTTGGCGGCAAAGGCATTTGACGCAGCTGAATTGTCACGATCAGACGGCAGTTGGATCCTCATTGGATGGCCAGTGTTGCAAAAATCACAGGCTGGAGATCGGACTTGCGCCCTGGTGAATTTCCGCCACCGCATCGGGGTCGGTCTTCAACCCGGCAACTTCGACTTCCCAATTATAATAGAGACCGCGGCCGGGGCTTTGGCGGAGAGGGTCAGTCCTGGCGATGCCTCTCTCGAGCCGGCCTACATTGCAGCTGCCAGGCGGTTGGTTGAGCGCGGAGCCGTCGCGATAACCAGGGACTGCGGCTTCAGTATCTGGTGCCAGGCTGCACTGGCCACGTCTGTCAAACTTCCCGTGGCCATGTCGAGCCTGCTACTGGCGCCCACGCTCCTCCGGCAGCTTCCGGCCGGCGCAAAGCTCGCCGTCTGGCCGCAGACTCAAGACACTGCGGCGAAGAGCTGCTGGGCATGGATTCATCCGCAGGGGCAAGAGTAGCCATCGGCGGCATCGAAGGTAATACGCGGCCGGCTAGTGTTACCGAAATGGAGTCCCCGGGTTGCAGTCTGTGTCGCGACTTCGCGCCGCACATCCCAAGATTGACGCACTCCTATTTGAATGTACATTGTCCCCGATGGTGACGTCAGCAATCCGTCGTAGGACAGGACTGCCCATCTATGACGCCGCGCCCCTTTATCGAATGACATTCGCGTCCGTGGCTTGACCGCTTGGAGGCCGTCAGGTGCTTGAGCGCGGCAGTCTCAAGTTTTAAGGGGTGGCAGCGTGGAATCTGCTCCTCGCGAAAGAAGGAAGCCCCAGGCGACTTTCGATCGTATATGCCGCGGCTAGGACGGAGGTGTCGGAATAGCGCGCGCCGACCAGTTGTAGCCCGACGGGCAGCCCTTGATCATCCAGGCCCGATGGAATCGATGCTGCTGGTTGCTGGGTCAAGTTGAAAGGGTAGGTGAAGGGCGTCCAGTCCACCCACCCCTTGTAACTATCATCCGGCACATTTCGCCCGACGGGGAACGGCGCGATAGGCATCGTCGGTGTGACCAAGAGATCGTAATTTTCGTGGAACTTCGCCATCAGAGCGGAGAGCTCGAACCGCATCGCCTCAGCTTCCTGAAATTCGGTAAGGGTGATCTTCAGCCCGCGTTCGGCACCTTCCAGAAAGCCAGGATCTAGTAATTGTCTTTGCTGTTTGTTCATTCGTGACACAATACGGGCGGCGCCAGCGAACCAGAATGTAGAAAACACCTCCACCGGATCCGCAAATCCCGGATTGACTTCGGCCACCTCGGCCCCAAGAGCTCGAAGCTGGTCGATCGCATTATCGGTAACGTTTTGGATATCTCGCGCCACCTTGACATAGCCGAGGTTCCGACTGTAGCCGATCCGCAGGCCCCTGATGGTGGTCTTTGCTGGATCGGGGTCGAGACCTAGGTACGCCGGACCCGCATAGCCATCGCGAGCGTCCTTTCGTGCAATCACATTCATCATCAGGATCGCATCCGCAACGGTGCGGGTCACCGGCCCCAAATGAGACAGCGTTGTCATGGCGCTAGCTGGCCATTGCGGAACGATGCCGAAGGTTGGCTTGAAGCCGAAGGTCCCCGTGAAGCTCGCCGGTATCCGGATTGATCCCCCGCCGTCGCTACCCTGATGAAGAAAGCCAAGGTTGAGCGCAGCCGCAACTGCCGCCCCTCCCGACGACCCGCCTGGTGTCAGGTCAGGATTCCAGGGATTGCGGGTGATCCCGTAGACCGGGCTGTCTGTTACCCCTTTCCAGCCAAATTCTGGAGTGGTTGTCTTGCCCAGGATAACGCCACCGGTCTCACGGATACGGGCTGGAACAGGGGCGTCTTCAGTCCAGGGTCCCTCGGTGCTGCCGGACAATGAGCCACGTCTTGTCGGCCAGCCTCGTGTCAAGGTGAGGTCTTTGATGGTGGCCGGAATGCCATCTAGTACTCCGGCTGGTTCCCCCTTCATCCATCGACCCTCCGAGGCCCGGGCAGCAGACCTGGCCCCTTCGTGGTCGACGAGGCAAAATGCGTTCAGCGCCGGGTTGTTGGCGTCGATGCGGCTGAGACAGTCATCGAC
>NZ_RZQE01000520.1:0-3905 GCF_004022955.1 Mesorhizobium sp. M7A.F.Ca.US.002.01.1.1
CCATGAACAGCGACGAACGCTCGACGAATTCCTTCTGGCGGCGTTCGGATTCTTCGGCTTCGGTCAGGATGTCGATATCCCAACCGGTCAGCTGCGAAGCCAGACGCACATTCTGGCCGCGGCGACCGATGGCCAGCGACAGCTGGTCGTCGGGAACCACGACTTCGATGCGTTCGGCATCCTCGTCGAGCACGACCTTGGCGACTTCCGCCGGCTGCAGCGCATTGACGATGAAGGACGCCGCAGAAGGCGACCACGGAATGATGTCGATCTTCTCACCCTGCAATTCGCCGACGACGGCCTGGACGCGGCTGCCGCGCATGCCGACGCAGGCGCCGACCGGATCGATCGAAGAGTCCCGCGAGATGACGGCGATCTTGGCGCGCGAACCTGGGTCGCGGGCGACCGACTTGATCTCGATGATGCCGTCATAGATTTCCGGCACTTCCATGGTGAACAGCTTGGCCATGAACTGCGGATGGGTGCGCGACAGGAAGATCTGCGGGCCGCGCTGCTCGCGGCGCACATCGTAGACATAGGCGCGGACGCGGTCGCCATATTTGTAGTTCTCGCGCGGGATCAGCTCATCGCGACGGATGATCGCTTCGCCGCGGCCGAGATCGACGATGACATTGCCGTATTCGACGCGCTTGACGGTACCGTTGACGATCTCGCCGATGCGGTCCTTGTACTCGTCATACTGGCGGTCGCGTTCGGCCTCGCGGACCTTCTGGACGATGACCTGCTTGGCCGACTGGGCGGCGATGCGGCCGAAATCCATGGGCGGCAGCTGTTCGGCGATGAAGTCGCCGAGCTGGGCGTCGGGATTGCGCTCGCGAGCCGAGGAAATGGCGATCTGCGTGGCATAGTCATCGACCTTCTCGACCACTTCCATCAGCCGCTGCAGCTTCATCTCACCGGTGTTCGGGTTGATGTCGGCGCGGATGTTGGTCTCCTGACCGTAACGCGAGCGCGCCGCCTTCTGGATCGCATCGGCCATGGCGGCGATGACGATCGACTTGTCGATCGACTTTTCACGCGCGACCGCGTCGGCGATCTGCAGCAATTCAAGTCTGTTGGCGCTTACAACCATCGTTTTTCTCCCGAGCTTGTTTGCCGGACCTTTGCGCCCGGCAGCTCAATCATAGTTCCTGTTCGTGTTCTTCCGTGGCGTCCGCTTCCGCACCCGACTCGTCGTCGTCCGGTTCGCCGCGGCGCTTCTTGGCTTCCTTGCGCGCCCTGTTGTCCTTCGACAGGGCATCGCGGATGAGATCGTCGGTCAGGATCAGGCGCACATCGGCAATCGCGTCATAGGGGACGCGCACCGTCGGCTCCTCGCCATAGGCTGCCTTGTCGCGCTCGATCAGCACATCGTCTTCGCCGGCTTCGGCGATCTTGCCCTTGAAGCGCTTGCGGTCGGCGACGACGATCGATGTTTCCATCTTCACCAGATGACCCGTCCAGGTCGTGAAATCCGATTTGCGGACCAGCGGCCGGTCGATGCCGGGCGACGAGACTTCAAGATGGTAGGCCTTTTCGATCGGATCATCGACATCGAGCGCCGGCGACACCGCGCGGCTGACCTCTTCGCAATCCTCGACGGTCATGGTGCCGTCCTCGCGTTCGGCCATGATCTGCAGCGTCAGCCCGTTCTGGCCCGACAGATGCACCCGCACGAGGCGGAAGCCGATGCCGCGCAGAACCGGCTGGACGATCAGCGCGATGCGCGCATCGATGCCGCTTTCGCGGATGATGCGATCGTCGCCCTCGCTTGCCGTTGCAGTCATTGAAGCCCTGTCGTTCTCTACCAAGTTATCGGCAGGTAATAAAAAAGAGCGGGACCGGGTGGACCCACTCTTCGTCATACCGACCAAGAATTTGAGGCTGATATAGACGATCGCGGCCTGTGTTTCAAGCCCGCTATGCTGGTCGGGCAACGCTGCCATCGAGGTGGCCCCGCCAGCGTTGCATGGAGCGCATGGCGCCCATGCGGCGGCCCCCATGGGATCGGCGCTGAAACGCACCTACTTACCCTGCGCTGCACAAAGGTGGCCGTGCGTCACACGTGCGCGAAAGGACATGATCATGAGCAATCGCAAGATATTTTCTGCAATAGGCGACTTCTTCACCGTATTCGGCAGCGCCGTGGCCGCTTCACGGGCCGTGGAAGCCGGTCGCAGGCCGCGCGCCGACGACCTGCGCAACCTCGGCGTCGAGCCTGCCGCCTTCGATCGCATCGGCCGCCGCTTCCAGCTTTGACGCAATTCCGGACGGAAAACCGTTTCACACTTTTCCTGGAATTGCTCTAAGACCGCGAGCTTATTTCCGAATGAAGGTAAGATAGGCGGGCCGCCGGCCCTCACGAATGGCCTTGGCCTCGTAACGGGTGCCCGGCCAACCATCATAGGGCCGGTGCCAGTCCGCCGCCTCGCAAGCCTGCCATGCGAACGCGCCATGCGCGCGGCAATGCAGCAAGGTCCAGTTGACATAAGTGTCGATGTCGGAGGCGAAGCGGAATTTTGAACCAGGCTTCAGCACGCGCGCGAACCGCTCGAGATTGACCGGGCTTACGAAACGTCGCTTCCAGTGTTTCTTCTTCGGCCAGGGGTCGGGATAGAGCAGATCGAGGCCGCCGAGCGAGGCCTGCGGCAGCCAGTCGAGCAGCCTTGTGGCGTCGTCGTCATAAACCCGCAGATTGGCGAGCGGTTTCTCGTTCACCGCCATCATCATCTTGGCCATGCCGTTGACGAAGGGCTCGACGCCGATAAAGCCGATCGAAGGCGCCTCGGTCGCGCGGTGCAGGAGATGTTCGCCACCGCCGAAGCCAATCTCGAGGCGAACCGCGCTGACATCGGTTTGAAACAGAGTTTGCAGATCGGCCGGCGGCTCGGCCGCCAGATCGAGCCGATATACACCGAAGCCGCTTTCCAGCGCGGCCGCCTGTTGCGGACGCATGGTCTTGCCGCGCCGGCGACCGAAAAAGGCTTCGGTCGCGCGGCTTGGTCTGTCCTTCGGATCCATGGCGGGACTTCGCGGCGCCGCTGTCAGGCGGCGACCGCGTCCTTGAGCGCCTTGGCGAGATCGGTCTTTTCCCAGGAGAAAGACCCATCACGGCCGGCCTTGCGGCCGAAATGGCCGTAGGACGACGTCTTGGCGTAGATCGGTTTGTTGAGATCGAGGTGACGGCGGATGCCCGACGGCGACAGATCCATCACCGTGCGCAGCGCGTCCTCGAGCTTTGCCTCGTCGACCTTGCCGGTACCATGCAAGTCGACATAGACCGACAGCGGCTGGGCGACGCCGATGGCGTAGGAAAGCTGGATGGTGCAGCGGTCGGCGAGTTTCGCCGCCACCACGTTCTTGGCCAGGTAGCGCGCCGCATAGGCTGCCGAACGGTCCACCTTGGTGGTGTCCTTGCCGGAGAAGGCGCCGCCGCCATGGGGTGCGGCACCACCGTAGGTGTCGACGATGATCTTGCGGCCGGTCAGGCCGGCGTCGCCGTCCGGCCCGCCGATGACGAACTTGCCGGTCGGATTGATGTACCACATGCAATCGTCGGCGATCTTGAGGTCGCCCAGCGCCTCGCGGATATAGGGTTCGACGACCTTGCGGACCTTCTTTGAATCCCAGCTCGCATCGAGATGCTGCGTGGACAGCACGATCTGCGTCGCCTCGGCGGCCTTGCCATCAACATAGCGAACGGTGACCTGGCTCTTGGCATCCGGCCCGAGCCTGCCGGCTTCACCGCTGCCTTCGTGACGGGCAGCAGCCAGCAGTTCGAGGATCTTGTGGCTGTAGTAGATCGGCGCCGGCATCAAATCCGGCGTCTCGCGGCAGGCATAACCGAACATGATGCCCTGGTCGCCGGCACCCTCTTCGCCCTGACGGTCGGCAGCGTTGTCGAC
>NZ_RZQE01000521.1:0-3903 GCF_004022955.1 Mesorhizobium sp. M7A.F.Ca.US.002.01.1.1
GTCCTATGCCGGCCATCGCCATCGCACTGCGGTCCTGAAAAAAGCTGACCGAAGTGACCGCGATCGGCCATAGAGTCATTTCCTGGGCGGTTGAGAAAATGCAGCGCGTTGACAGGCCTGGCTGCAGGCTGGAAACCAGCCGTGTGTTGCGCTTGACGACGTGGCCGGCCAGCATGGTCTGGACCTGCTGGCCGGGTTTCAGCACCGCCATCGCCGTTGCCGGCGCCGGCGTGACCAGATCGGGATAGAGAACGTCGAGCACACTGCGGGAAAATCGCGAGCGCTCGGCATCGACCTTTAGCCGGGTGCGCGCGGCCAGGAAGGCTACGCCATCGAGCAGGCGCTCGACATATGGGTCCGGACACGGCACCGTATCGAGGGAAAGGTTGCGCGCCACCGCCGGATGCATGCCTGCGAATTCCGATGCAAGAGCGCGGATATGGCTCAGTTCCTCCTCGTAATATTCGACGAAGACCCGATCCATCTCAGGCCTCCCCAATTTCGGTCCGCGCCAAACCGTTGTCGAGATTGATCGTGGTGCGCAGGCGCATGCGTTCGGGAGTCGGGGTCATGATCAGAACGGCGTCTATCTCGATCTTCAGGCCGACGGTGTTGTCGCCAAGCGTGACCGTTACCTTTGTTGCGCTTTCCTTCAGGCGGGGCTCGAAGGTCGCGAGCACCATGCGGATCTCACGTGCCAACACCTCGCGATCGAAGTCGCGCGACGAGCGGCCCGAGAAGGAGGGCACGCCGTAATTGACCACGCTGCGGCGGACCTCCGGGAAATCGGCAAGCGAAGGGGGATTGTCCGCAACCTGTTCATTTTCCAGGTCGGAAAGAAGCGGCGTCGCCTCGAAGCGCTCTGTGTTGAAGAGCGCCTCGATGTCACGCCGTACCGCTTCCCTGAGCACGCGCGCCGATACCACCACGCCACGGCTTTCGATCTCGACGCGGTGCTGGGTCTGAACGGCCAACCGATGCAGACGGCGTTTCTGATCCGGTGTCAGTACCACATCGGCGTCAATGGCACGCGTGCTGCCGGCAACGAGCGTGTCGAGACGGTCCGCGCCAAGCTCGTCGAGCAGGACATGGCGCAGCCCGTCTATTTCCGAGGTCAGGCCCGGCAGATCATTGACGAGACGATCCCAAAGCGACGGCTGGACGGCTTCGCTTTTCGCCCGCAAGCTGCCAGTGGTCTGCTGCATGCCCGCGCCGGGTCGCCGAACCTCATTTGCCGACATAGACATCCATTTCGGCTTCATCATTGCCGTCATAGACGAATTTGATCTTCTTGTAGGCGAAGCTGACCTCTTCCTGGATCAGGTCTTCCTCATCCTCGGCCTGCGACATGTCGTATTCCATGATCGAGGCGTCGGTGAGGGTAACGACCAGGTAATCCTTGGTCTCGCCATCGATGGTCCGGCGGGCCGAGAACACCACCTCATCAAGGGCCTTGTTTTCGAACAAAGCCTTTTTCAGATAGGGCGATGATTTGTCGTAGTGCTTGGTGAATTTGATCATGCCCATGGAGACGCGGCCACGGCGTGACAGCGAATTGGGATCATAAGGTGCGACCATCTTGTAGTCGACGCCATGGATTTCGATCTCGTCATCGTGGCCGTCGCGGGTGCTGGGGCCTTTGATATCGGGAACCTTCAGGAAGCCATCAATCTTCGTAGTCGGCATTGTGTTTCTCCACCGCTTTCAAAAAACCAGGTTGTCGTTGCTGCGATCAAGTTTTAACGGACGGTAGTTCCGAGACCAGTCGGAGCGACGCGTTGATGCCCTCCAGCTGGTAATGCGGGCGCAGATAGAAGCGGGCATTATAATAGCCCGGCCGCCCCTCCACGCTGTCCACCTGGACCTCGGCGGCGGCAAGCGGGCGCTTGGCGCGCGCCTTGTCGTCGGCAAAGGCCGGGTTGGCCAGCACGTATCGATTGATCCACTCGGTCAACCAGATCTGCATGTCGGCGCGCTCCTTGAACGAGCCGACCTTGTCGCGCGCGATCGCCTTGAGGTAGTGCGCAAAGCGCGAGACCGGGAACAGGTAGGGCAGGTTGGCGCTCAGCCGCTCGTTCGACTGTGCATCGGGGTCGACCAGCCGCCCCGCCCGCGTTTCGTCGTCCTGCAGCGAGTGTGCTCCGATGAAGGCCGCGAGATCGGTATTCTTCCGGTGCAGGATGGGCATCAAGCCAAGCTTGGCCAGTTCCGCCTCGCGCCGGTCGTCGATGGCGACTTCCGTGGGACATTTCATCGCGATCGAGCCATCATCGGTCGGGAAGCTATGCACCGGCAGGTTGAGCACCGTGCCACCATTCTCCACGCCGCGGATCTGCGTGCCCCAGCCGAAAAGCTTGTGACTGCGGTTGATGTTGACGCCCATCGGGAAGGCGGCGTTCATCCAGACATATTTGTTGTGATCGCCCTCCACCTCTTCCTCGAAGGTGAAACCCTTCACCGGAACGGTATCGGTGCCGTAGGGCAGCCGCGCCAGGACGCGGGGCATGGTCAGGCCGATGTAGCGAGCGTCCTCACTCTCGCGCAACGACTGCCACGAGGCATAGGCGGGGTTGGAGACGATCTGCTGCAGGTCTTGCGGGTTCGGCAGTTCCTGCCAGCTGTCCATGCGAAATAGGCGCGGCGAAGCGGCCGCGATAAACGGCGTATGCGCGGAAGCGCAGATGCCGGAGATGTTGCGCAGCAGGCCGACGTCACGTGGGTGATTGGAGAACTCGTAGGCGCCGATCACGCAGCCGATTGGTTCGCCGCCAAGCATCGAATACTCGTCTGTGTAGACTTTCTTGAAGATCGGGCTCTGGTCCCACATCTGACCTTCATAGTCTTCAAGCGTATCGGCCAGTTGCTCTTTGGAGATGTTCATCACCCGGATCTTCAGCTTCTGATCCGTCTCGGTGTTGTTGACGAGATACCACAGCCCGCGCCATGTGCCTTCCATCTCACGCACTTCCGGCGCGTGCAGGATTTCGTTGACCTGTGTCGTCAGCATCTTGTCAATGCCGGCGATCAGCGACTTGATCGATTTGATGGCATTGGACGAGATGGTCGTGGTGTCGGAACGGGACTGCGCCGCGAGCGCGAGATTGCGCACGAGCTGTTGCAGCTTCTCGCTGTCGTCCTTCTTGACCTTGAAATCTTTTTCGAGGAGTCCGCTGAATTCATCGAGGTTTATGGCTTCGGCCTCCGCGGCGACTGAGGCGGTCTTTTGCTGTTCGGCCATGATCATTCCCCAACCTTGTCGTCGTCGGCCAGCGCCTGGCTGGCAATCTTGCCAAGTAGCGGTTCGTTGTTCAGAAGCTGCGCGATGCGCTTTTCAGCATCGACACGGCCATCCATGAAGCCGAGCAATTCCTCGAGTTGGCGACGCATCTTGAGGATCTCGGCCAGTTGCGGAACTTGCTCGGCAATCTTGTCGGGGGCGAAATCACCCATCTTGGAAAATGTAAGATCGAGAGCCAGTTCCTCGTCACGCTCCTGGCCCTCGGCCTGCGGCAGCGTGTTCTTCACCCGCGCTTTGACGCGGGGGCCGAGCGCCTCCATGAATTTTGGGAAGCGGTTCGCGTCGGTCTCGACAAAGGAGCGGTCCAGCACCGACTTTGACGCTTCCTTGGTTTGCGAAGCACCGGCAAGGTCGGCCATCACGCCCATGACAAACGGCAGTTCGATCGTCGTCGGGCTGCCGTAGGTTTCCACATCGTAGGCGATCTGCACCCGCGGCGCGCGATTTCGTTCGATGACCTTGGCTTTGCTTTCGGCTGGCATGTGTTGTTACCTTTCATCCTTCTGAGCCGTCTTCTTGGCATCGGGAACGCCGGCCAGCAGCCTGAACTCCTTCAGCCCCGAAGGGGCGAGATCTTCCATCAGTTCAACGAAATCCATGTGCAC
>NZ_RZQE01000522.1:0-3872 GCF_004022955.1 Mesorhizobium sp. M7A.F.Ca.US.002.01.1.1
GGGCAAGGTCAATCCGACCCAGTGCGAGGCGCTGACGCAGGTCTGCGTACAGGTGTTCGGCAACAATGCGGCGCTCACCTTCGCCGGCAGCCAGGGTCATTTCGAGCTCAATGTCTACAATCCGCTGATGGCCTACAACTTCCTGCAGTCGGTGCAGTTGCTCTCCGACGCCTCGGTCTCCTTCACCGACAATTGCGTCGTCGGCATCGAGGCCCGCGAAGACAACATCAAGGCGGCACTCGACCGATCGCTGATGCTGGTGACGGCGCTGGCGCCGACCATCGGCTACGACAATGCCGCCAAGATCGCCAAGACCGCGCACAAGAAGGGCACCACTTTGCGCGAGGAAGCGCTCGCCACCGGGCTGGTCAGCGAAGCCGATTACGACCGCCTGGTGCGGCCGGAGGATATGACGCATCCGGGGTAGGCAATTCCAGGAAAAGTGTCTGCGGTTTTCGGTCCGGAATTGCGTCACCAAAAGCCCGATATTTCGTGAGGGAGAATTTACTCCCGTCACGACCTCACCCGAAGCGAATTTTGCGCAGGCCGCCCGATCACGGAAACGTAAGTACTGTGAACAATGTGTCGCCAGTCTGGTGGCTTTGGTGAACAGTCGGTTTGCTCTATCTCCCCGGCATCAACCCATCCCGGAGAGCCACCATGTCCACCAACATTTCAGTCGCCGGTTCCGGCGCATCCAATGCCTCGACCACCATCCTCCTCGGCCGCGTCCTGCTCGCGGTCATCTTCCTGCTTTCAGGTTTCGGCAAGCTCACCGCCATTAGCGGAACAGCGGGCTATTTCGGCAGCCTCGGCCTGCCCTTGCCGACCGTAACGGCCACCGTCGTCGGCCTGATCGAGCTTCTCGGCGGCCTCGCCATCCTCGTCGGCTTCAAGACCCGGATTGTCGCTTGGGTGCTGGCGGTCTTCACGGTCGCTACCGGTTTGGTCGCCCACACCGGTTGGGCCGACCAGATGCAGATGATCCAGTTTCTCAAGAACCTCGCCATTGCGGGCGGCTTCCTCGTGCTGGCTTCCTCGGGCGCCGGTGCCTATTCGATCGACGCCAAGCGCGGCTGAGCCAAGACCCGGCAATAGCCGAACAAGAAAGCGGCGCGGAATTTTCCGCGCCGCTTTTTCGTTGTTGGTGCATGATCGCCGATCTGTCGGCCGGAGTTTCTGATAGGATCGGGGCTATCGGGACGAGGCCGGCCGGCGGCCGACAACGGAGTGTGAACATGCCCCGCAACGCGCTGCTCCTGCTCTCCCGGCTGCTGCTCGCCGCCCTGTTCGTGCCTTCCGGTTTCCATGCATTGAGCGACATCGCCGGCACCACAGGCTACTTCGCCGGCCTCGGCCTGCCGCTGCCGACACTTGCCGCCTGGGGCACGGGACTGTTCGAACTGATCGCCGGGCTGCTCATCCTGGTCGGTTTCCAGACCCGGATCATAGCGCTTCTGCTCGCTGCCTTCTGTATCGTCGCCGGCTTCATCGGCCATTATGGCCAGGGCGGCGGCGACGCGATGCTCGCCTTCCTGCACCAGCAGATGCTGATGAAGGACATTGCGATATCAGGTGGGTTTGTAGCGCTGGCGATGGCCGGCGCCGGCGCATGGTCGATCGACGGGCGCGGCGCGGTTTGATATTTTTGCTTACACGCGCCCGAGCTGGTCGCCCCCCACTCCGTCCCGGCTTTGCCGAGCCACCTTGTATCTACACGAGAGAGATTTCGTGGGATTAGAGCGATTGAGCCAAGGTCCGGGTGGCCGCCCGGACCTTGGCTTGGCGAAGTCGCCCGTACCACCTGAGGTTACAGCCGCGGGAGAGCTTGGGATCTTCGCCTTCATCACGCACGACCGAACAGTCGCTTGGTTCCAACCGTACGCACAAGGCAGGTTACCGTGAACAGGATTATTTGTGGAGTTGATGTTTCGAAAGATTGGCTGGACGCGCATGTCTGGCCTGGCGGAGCGGCAGCGCGCTTCGCCAACGACGCGGCGGGGATCGCAGCTCTTTGGCTGTTCTGCCGCAGCCATGACGCAGCCCTTGCGGTGATGGAGGCATCGGGCGGCTATGAACGGCTGGGATTCATGCTCTTGTGGACGCACGGCATGCCGTGCGGCGTGGTCAATGCCAAGAGCGTGCGCCGTTTCGCCGAGGCGATGGGCTATCTTGAGAAGACCGACAGGATCGACGCCGCTGTCATCGCCCACTACGGCGCAGTCAAGAACACTGTGCCGACGCCACCGCCAAGCGCCGCCCAGCAGCGGCTTGCCGCGTTGGTTGGCCGGCTTTGCCAGATTGTCGGCGATGCGACCATCAACAAGCAGCGTAGAAGTGCCGCACGCGACGCCGAGGTATGCGCCAGCATCGAGGCGATGCTGGCCTTCCTCAAGCGCGAGCAACGGCGCCTGGAAGGCGAGATTGCCTCGATGATCGATGACGATCCGCTGTGGGCCAGGCTGGAGCAGGCCTTTCGTTCGCTGAAGGGCGTGGCCGGACGCACCGTCGCCCGCCTGATGGCCGAACTGCCCGAGATCGGCCTCATCTCCAACAAGGCCATCGCCAAGCTGGCAGGCCTCGCTCCCTTCGCCAACGATAGCGGCAAGCGCACCGGCAACAGGCATGTGCGCGGCGGACGCGCCGGGCCGCGTGGCATCCTCTTCATCGTCGCAGCCATCGTGGCCAAATTCGATCCAATCTCAAAGCTTTCGCTCAACGGTTGCAACAGGCGGGAAAGCCAAAAATGCTCATCCGCATCGCACTCGCCAGAAAACTCCTCGTCATCCTCAATGCAAAAGCACGCGATGCGCGCAACGAGTTCGCGAGTGCAACTTGACACCCCAGATAGTCGCTCTCCCCCGATCGACGGGGTAGAGGAAGGGCGCGAGCCTATTGCCGCCAACGCTCTTCCAACGAGGCTCCCTTCCTTTCCCTCCGGATGGGGGAAAGGTGACGCTGCAAAGCAGCGACGGATTGGGGAAGCCGGTCATCAAACGCGAAGCCGCCGGCGAAGTACGACCGGCAAGTCTCCGCTTAAGTCAGATAAGACACGGGTCTGCTAGCAGCTAGCGCCTTATTTCACCGACATGCTGGGGCCACCCTCGACGGCCAGCACCAGCCGGCGGTTGGTGATCCTGGCCAGCTGCGCCAGGCGCCCGGCCGGCCGCTCGCCATAGAGGTCCGCCAGCGATGCCGGCAAGACCAGCGCCAGCACGCCGTTGGCGCGCTGTTCCCATTTCAGCCTGGGCATGATGCCGGGCATCGACGCCGTCAGCAGGTAGACGACGCGCATCATCGCGGCGAGCACGCGGGCGCGCTCCAGATAACGCGGCGATGCCAGAGCCTTGATCTCGGGGGCGATGGCTTCGTTGAAGATGCCGTCGTGACGATAGGCGTTGGCCATCGCCAGGAAAGCACGGCCAGGATGGTCGACGCCGAAGAAGGACGCGTGCGCAATGATGTTGAGCGATTGCTTGCCGCGGTATTCGGGATGCGCGCGCCAGCCGATGTCGGCCAGCAATGCGGCCGCGTGGCGGTAGCGCGCCTCGTCCTCGGTCTCGTCGATGCCGAAGGCGGCAAAGGTCTTGGCGGTCCAGTCGACAAGTTCGTGCGCATGGGTGACGGAGCGCGAGCGCAGACGGGCGAGTTCCTCCGAGGCCGAAATCAGCGGATCGGCCTTCTGCTCCGCCTCGTCGAGCAGCGAATAGAGAAAGCCTTCGCGCACGCCGAGCGCCGAGACGATGATCTTCGACGGCTGCATCGCCGCCATGATCTCCTGCAGCACGATGGCGCCATAGGGCAGCAGCGAACGGCGGTTCTTCGAAACGCCTTCGATGCCCTTGACCTTCTCGATCTCGGCCTTGGCCACC
>NZ_RZQE01000523.1:0-3854 GCF_004022955.1 Mesorhizobium sp. M7A.F.Ca.US.002.01.1.1
GCGCATGATGGGGCTGGCGTCGCTGGCGCAGCAGAACGCGGTTTCCGGACAGCACGACATCTTCGGCGCCTCGCTCGGCGCCCAGTCGCAGGCACTCAATCTGCCGGCGACAGAGCCGTGGCTCGCCGCCGACCGGCTGCACCGTGAATTCCAGGTGGTCGGCTTTTACCTCTCGGCCCACCCGCTCGACGAGTACAAGGCGGCCCTGCAGAAGATGCGGGTGCAAACGTGGGCCGAGTTCTCGGCGGCCGTCAAACGCGGTGCCGCCGCCGGCCGCCTGGCCGGCACGGTGACATCCAAGCAGGAACGCAAGACGCGCACCGGCAACAAGATGGGCGTCATCGCCTTTTCGGATACGTCAGGCCAGTACGAAGCCGTGCTGTTTTCGGAAGGACTGGCACAGTATCGCGACCTGCTCGAGGCCGGCCGCTCCGTCGTCATCACCGTTGCGGCCGAGGACAGGCCGGAAGGCGTCAATCTGCGCATCAACTCGGTGCAGTCGCTGGAGGATGAGGCAAGTCGCATCCAGAAGGCGCTGCGTATCTTCGTGCGCAACGCCACGCCGATCAACACGCTGGCCGGCCAACTGACCGTCAGGGGCGAAGGCCAGGTCAGTTTCGTGCTGATCAAGGAAGAAGGCGAGGGGGAAATCGAGATAGAGCTGCCGAACCGCTACCGTATCTCGCCGCAGATCGCCTCGGCGATGCGCGCGGTGCCGGGCGTGGTCGAAGTGGAATTGGTGTGACCCCCGCTCTTTTCGGGGCGCGGCAATCAGCCGGGCGGTCGCTGCGGCCAACGCCGGCGCAGTCAGCATGAAGCCGGCGCAGAGGAATGGGTCGCAGGCGGTTTCGGTCTTGGCGCGGCTGCGTGACCGGTTGCGCAGGCTTTATCATGGGCGCACGCCGGCCGCTTTCCGGTTCCAACTGGTGGCCGTCGTCATCGACCTCGCCATCATCGCCTTCTTCATCGCGACGCCGGTTCTCCAGGACAAGCCGTCATTCCTCTGGCTCGACTATTCGGCGGCCGCGCTGGTTGCCGCGGACCTCGCTGCCCGCCTGCTTGCCTCCAAGAACATGCTGCGGCTGATGAAGCAGCCGACGTCGTGGGTCGATGTCTTCATCCTCTTGACGCTGCTGATGCCAACGGCGTTCGCCAATCTCGCCTTCCTGCGCATCCTGCGGCTGTGGTCGCTGTCACGCAGCGGTTCGCTCTGGCGGCATTTCGAGATGCGAGGACTGCGGCCGTGGCGAGAGGCCAGCCACGCGGTCATCAACCTTTTGACCTTCCTGTTCGTCATCACCGGCTTCGTCTACACGTTCTTCTTTCGCACTGGCGCTGGCCTGGAAAACTATATCGACGCGCTTTATTTCACTGTCGCCACGGTGACGACGACCGGCTTCGGCGACATCGTGCTGCCGGGCATGGCCGGCAAGCTGACGGCAATCGTCACCATGATCATCGGCATATCGCTGTTTGTCAGACTGGCTCAGGCGATCTTCCGGCCAGCCAAGGTGTTGTTTCCCTGTCCGCAGTGCGGCTTGCGGCGGCACGAGCCGGACGCCGTCCATTGCAAGGCCTGCGGCCATCTTCTCAACATACCCGACGAAGGGAACTGACGGCCGGCGGGACTACGACGCCGCCACTTCGGCCGGCTTTATCTGCCTGCGCTGCAGATTGAGCAGATTGCCCATCAGGATCAGCAGCGCGCCGCCGGCGGTGAAGGCGTCGATCTGCTCGCTATAGAGCAGCCAGCCGATCAGTGCCGATAGCGGCACGCGTAGAAAATCCATCGGCGAGACGATGGTCGCGTCGGCATAGCCAAGCGCGCGGGCCATGCAGAAATGCGACGACATGCCGGTGAAGGCGATCAGCACGATCCATGGCCATAGCTCCAGTGGCGGGTTGCGCCACGTATAGAGCGCCGGGATGAGACCGACCACCGACTGGACAATCAGCATCCAGCAGATGATGCGTACGACGCTGTCCGTCCGGGTCAGCGACTTGACGGTGACCACCGAGATGCCGAAGCAGGCCGCGGCGCCCAGCACGACGAGATGTCCAGGATCGACCGAGCCGACACCGGGGCGCACGATGATCACCACGCCGATCAGCCCCAGCGCGATCGCTGCCAACTTGGGCCGGTTCAGCCTTTCGCCCAGAAAGATCACCGCCAGGATAGCTGTCCAGATCGGAGTGGTGAATTCGATCGAGATCAACACGGCCAGCGGAATCAAGGTGAGGGCGTAGAGCCATGCCGCCTGGCCCGTGTAATGGATGACGTTGCGGGCGATATGGGCAACCGGGCGCTGCGTGCGCATGGCTTGAAAGCCGCCACTCATCATCACCAGCGGCAGCAGGATGAAGAAGCCGATCACGGAGCGCAACTCCAGCACTTGGAAGACGTTGAGCTCCGCTGTCGTGGCCCGGCCGGCGACCGTCATGCCAAGGAACGAGGCGATAGACAGCGCCATCCAGAACGCGGCCTTGGGGATCGAGGGGGTGGGTGCCATTCGCGCTATGTCGCAGGCCAGCACCTCTGCCGCAACCGCTAGCCAAGGCATTCTTCTGGGCCAGTCGCGACTGGCCCGATGTTGTAAAACAGTCATGTGGCGGACGGAACCTGAAACGGTAGGTGGCGTTGAGTCCCGATGGTCAGCCGTGCTCGTGGACCGCCCCGCCTTTTTTCGAAAACGACAAGGAGAGCTTCGATGAGATCCTTCGCGCAATTCGCGCTTACCGGCGGTCTATTGGTTGCGGCAGGCGCAGCACATGCCGACGAGACCCAATTTCTTCAGTCGTTCAAGGGCAATTTCGCCGGCAAGGGCACTGTCCAGGTAACCACGGATGCTCCGAACGTCACCGTATCGTGCAGCTTCAAGTCGAATGCGACCTCAACCTCGCTATCGCTGGATGGAAATTGCCGCGGTCTCATTGTGGTGTCGCGGGCCATCAGCGCCAATCTGAAAGTTACAGGTGCCAAATACAGCGGCACCTATGTTGGCTCTCGCACGGGACCGGCGCAACTCAACGGCCGCCGTTCGGGCAATGCGATCAACCTGGGCATTCGCTGGGCCAAGGAGGTCAATGGCGACCGAAGGGCGCAGATGAAGGTCGAGAAACGCGGCGAGAACGGCATGCGGCTGACCGTCATCGACACCGACCCGAAAACCGGCAAGAGCGTGGTGACGAGCAGGATAGACTTGCAGCGCACCTAGTCCTCGAGCGGCTCCGGAGGATGGGCATCGCGGCCCTTGCCGAATGTGTAGCCGGTTTCCACCGCCTTGCGGCCGAACTTGTCGCGCAAGGCATCGATGGCGCCTTCAGCCATGGCGCGCTTGCGCGACTGGATGTCGACCAGATCGGGCGGGTCGGCCTTGTCGTCGTCCGAGAGGTCGCTGACGCCGATGCCGAGCAGCCGATACTTCGTGCCGTCGGTTTCCTTGCGCAGAAGCTCCACCCCAGTCTGAAAGATGCGGTCGGCGAGCCGGGTCGGGTCGCCGAGCTGGCGATTGCGCGTGCGCAGCTTGAAATCCTGGCTCTTCAGTTTCAGCACCACGGTGCGCCCGGCAATGCCTGACTTTTTCAGCCGTGCCGAAACCTTTTCCGAAAGCCCCCTCAGCACCGCCACCAGCTCTTCCAGCGACGCGATGTCGGTATCGAAGGTGGTTTCGGCCGATACGCTCTTGGCATCCTGATCGGGATCGACGCGGCGGACATCCTCGCCGCGCGAAAGGTGGTAGAGCCGGTCGCCCATCGTGCCGTAGCGGCGCATGAGATCGCCGCGATCCATCTGCTGCAGCTGGCCGATGGTGCGGATGCCGTCCCGCTCCAGCGTTGCGTTGAACGCCTTGCCG
>NZ_RZQE01000524.1:0-3848 GCF_004022955.1 Mesorhizobium sp. M7A.F.Ca.US.002.01.1.1
GAGGCCTACCGACAGGCCGAAACTGAAAAACGGAAATGAGCATGGCCGCCTACGACTACATCCATGACGGCACGGCGATCTACGAGCGCTCCTTCGCCATCATCCGCGCCGAGGCCGATCTGTCGCGCTTCTCCAAAGCTGAGGCCGATGTCGCCATTCGCATGATCCATGCCTGCGGCCAGGTCGAAGCTTCAAATCATTTTGTGTTCTCCAAGGATTTCGTTGCCGCCGCCCGCACCGCTTTGGCGGCCGGCGCGCCGATCTTCTGCGACGCGGAAATGGTCTCGCATGGCGTCACCCGCGCCAGGCTGCCGGCGGGCAACGAGGTGATCTGCACCTTGCGCGACCCGCGTACGCACGAAATTGCCAGGCAAATCGGCAACACCCGTTCGGCGGCCGCCATCGACCTCTGGGGCGAGCGCATGGCCGGCTCTGTGGTTGCCATCGGCAATGCGCCGACCGCGCTATTCTATCTCCTGGAAAAACTGCGCGATGGCGCACCAAAGCCGGCGGCCATCATCGGCATGCCGGTCGGCTTCGTCGGTGCGGCCGAATCCAAGGATGCGCTGGCCGAGAATTCCTACGGCGTTCCCTACGCCATCGTGCGTGGCCGGCTTGGCGGCAGTGCCATGACCGCCGCCGCGCTCAATTCATTGGCGAGGCCTGGCCTGTGAACGCCTTTCTCAAAGGCCGCCTCGTTGGCGTCGGCACCGGTCCTGGCGACCCCGAACTGCTGACCCTAAAAGCCGCCCGCATCCTGGCCGAGGCCGATGTCGTGGCCTATTTCGCCAAGCGCGGCAACAACAGCAACGCCCGTGCAGTCGTCGAAGCGCAGTTCCGGCCCGAAATGACGGAATTGCCGCTGCTCTATCCCGTCACAACCGAAATCGCCAGGGATCACGACGACTACCGCTCGCAGATCACGGCTTTCTACGAGGAGTCGGCCGAGAAGGTCGCCGAGCACCTCGAAGCCGGCAGAATGGTTGCGGTGCTGTCGGAGGGCGACCCGCTGTTCTACGGCTCTTACATGCATCTGCATGTGCGCCTCGCCCATCGTTTTCCGACCGAAGTCATCCCCGGCGTCACCGCCATGTCCGGCTGCTGGTCGCAGACCGGTATTCCGATCGTCCAGGGCGACGACGTGCTCACCGTGCTGCCGGGCACGATGAGCGAATTCGAGCTGAGCCGCCGGCTCGCCGACACCGATGCCGCCGTGATCATGAAGGTCGGCCGCAACCTGCCCAAGATCAGGCGGGCGCTGGAGGCTACGGCCAAGCTGTCGCGCGCCGTCTATGTCGAGCGCGGCACCATGGCCGGCAGCGTCTCGATGAAGCTTGCCGACAAAAAGGACGACAAGGCACCCTACTTCGCCATCGTGCTGGTCGCCGGCTGGTCCGGTCGCCCCGGCGCCGTGGGAGCACAGGCATGAGTGGCCGTCTCACCGTCATCGGCCTTGGGCCCGGCAATGCCGATCAGGTCACCCCGGAGGCCAGCCGCGCTGTCGCCGAGGCGAAATTCTTTTACGGCTACAAGCCCTATCTCGATCGGCTGGACCTGCGCCCGGACCAGACCCGCGTCGCTTCCGACAACCGCGAGGAACTCGCCCGCTCCAAGGACGCATTGAGCAAGGCCGCAGAGGGCCATGACGTCGCCGTGGTCTCCGGCGGCGATCCCGGCGTGTTCGCCATGGCGGCGGCCGTCTGCGAGGCGATCGAGGCCGGTCCGGTCGAATGGCGCGCGGTCGATGTCGCCGTGGTGCCCGGCATCACCGCCATGCTGGCGGTTGCCGCCCGCATCGGGGCGCCGCTCGGCCATGATTTCTGCGCCATCTCGCTCTCCGACAATCTAAAGCCATGGGAATTGATCGAACTGCGCCTGCTGGCGGCGGCCGGTGCCGGCTTCGTCATCGCGCTTTATAACCCGATCAGCAAGGCCCGCCCCTGGCAACTCGGCCGCGCCTTCGAGTGCCTGACCGCCATCCTGCCGGGCACCACGCCGGTAATCTTCGGCCGCGCCGCCGGTCGCCCGGACGAGCGTATCGAGGTCTACCTGCTGGCCGATGTCGAGGCTGAAAAGGCGGACATGGCGACCTGCATCATCATCGGCTCGCCGGAAACCAGGATTATCAAGCGCACGGAGAAGCCGGCGCTGGTCTACACGCCGCGCTCTTCCACGGGTCGGACAAAATGATCGACCCCAAATCGATCGACAATGGCGGCCAGCGCTTCGACGGTTTCAGCCGAGGGCACGTCCGGCAGATCAGGCCTGCGGATCATGACCACCTCGATGCCAAGCGCCCGCGCCGAGGCGATCTTGCCAAAGGTCGCCTCGCCGCCGCTGTTCTTGGACACCACGACATCGATGCGGTGCCTTTCGAGCAGCGCGCGTTCCTCCGCGTCGCGAAACGGGCCACGGGCCAACAGATATTCGGCGTCGGGCACGGCCAGCTTCGGCTCGACCGGATCGACACTGCGAATGAGATAGTGGTGCTGGGGCGCTGCTTCGAAAGCCGCAACCTCTTGCCGGCCCAGTGCCAGAAAAACGCGGCGCGGCGCCGGTCCAAGCGCTTGCGCGGCATCGCCGACCGTACCGACCAACGTCCAGCGGTCGCCTTCGACAGGATCCCAGCCGGGACGCCGCAGGGCAAGGATCGGCACGCCGGCCATGCGCGCGGCTTGTGCGGCATTGGCGGAGATTTGCGCCGCATAGGGATGCGTGGCGTCGATCAGCAGATCGGTGGCCGTTTCCGTGAGGTAAGCGGCCAGCCCGTCGGCGCCGCCAAAGCCTCCGCTTCGCACCGGCACGCCTTGCGCGACCGGGCTTTCGGTGCGGCCGGCCAGCGACAGTGTGACCGAGGCACGCGCCGCCAGTTTTCCGGCCAGTTGCCGCGCTTCGGTGGTGCCGCCGAGGATCAGGATACGGTGGGTCATTATGCCTGCTGAGCGTCAATCGCGAGCCGCCTGGCTGACAGTCGTCGGCATCGGCGAGGACGGTTTAGCGGGTCTCGGCGACGAGGCCAAGCAGCGGATTGCCCAGGCTGAGATCATCTTCGGCGGCAAGCGGCACCTCGCCCTTGTCGCTTCCTTCGCCAAGGGCGAGCCGCGCCCATGGCCGGTTCCCTTCGATGCCGAGATGGCTGACGTCCTGGCGCTTGCCGGCAGGAACGTCTGTGTGCTCGCGTCCGGCGATCCCTTCTTCCACGGCGTCGGCGCCACGCTCGCCCGCAAGGTCAAGGCGCAGGAGATGCACGTTATCCCCGCGCCTTCAGCCGTTTCACTGGCGGCCGCCCGGCTCGGCTGGGCGCTGCAGGATATCGAAACCGTCTCGCTGCACGGCCGGCCGCTCGACCTGATCCGGCCGCTGCTGCAGCCAGGCGCGCGCATCCTGGCGCTGACCTCGGATGCAGAAGCCCCCGCGGCGATTGCCCGCCTGCTCGCGGAACTCGACTTCGGCGCATCGCGGCTGACGATCCTGGAGGCGTTGGGTGGGCCAAGCGAGACCCAGCGCTCGGTCCGCGCCGATGCCTTCGACCTCGAAAACCTCAATCCGCTCAACGTGCTGGCGGTCGAAGTTGAATCCGGTCCGGACGCGCGCGTGCTGCCGCTCACATCAGGCCTTGCCGATCACCTGTTCGACCATGACGGCCAGATCACCAAGCGCGAAATCCGCGCGATCACCCTGTCGGCGCTGGCGCCGCGGCGCGGCGAGTTGCTGTGGGACATCGGCGCCGGCTCCGGTTCCATCGGCATCGAATGGATGCTGGCCCACCCTTCGATGCGCACTTTTGCCATCGAGGCCGATCCGGTGCGCGCTGCCCGTATTGGTCGCAACGCCGCTGCCTGTGGCGT
>NZ_RZQE01000525.1:0-3836 GCF_004022955.1 Mesorhizobium sp. M7A.F.Ca.US.002.01.1.1
CCATTGCATCTGGAGCCGCGCTGCCAATTCAGTCAAACTGTCTTCCATGGACGAATACTTCCCAAGTCGATTCGAGGGGCGAAAATGCCAATGAACCCCAAGACTGCCGCGCTTGCAATCGCTGCTAGTATTTGCATCGCTGGTTTCGCCTACTCCAGCGGTCACAAGGCCGGTCGTGTTTCTCAACTAAAAGACACCGTCACGGCCTACAACCGCCGCATCGGGATTGACGACAAGGCCAACAGCCTCGGCCGCGTCGATCTCTGCCTGGAGCTTGGTGGCCTACTTGATGAGTGCCAGCGGCTAGACCGCTGATTTGCTTAACCGGCTGATTTCAGCCGTCCACCTCCATTGCCAATTCAACAACTGCCCATCAGGGCGGAAAGGTACTAGCCATGGACCGCAACTTCGCGCGGGCGCTTGCGCTCGTTCTGAAATCTGAAGGCCTCTGGGTGGACAACCCGGCCGATCCCGGCGGCGCCAACCATGAAAGGCGTCACGCTCACCAACTTCCGCCGCTATGTGAAGGCCGATGCGACGAAGGCCGATCTGCGCAAAATCACTGACGCCCAGGTCGCGACGGTCTACCGCCGTTTCTACTGGGATGCGACGGCCGGCGCCCAGCTTCCCAGCGGGGTCGACTACGCTGTTTTTGGTTTCGCAGTGAATAGCGGTCCCGGTCGCGCGGCCAAATATCTTCAGGCCGTTGTGGGGATCAAGCAGGATGGGCGCATTGGCCCGGCCACCATTGCAGCCGTAAAGGCTAAGCCGGCCGGCGTTGTCATCGACGCGCTGTGCGACAATCGCCTAGGCTTCCTGAAGCGTCTCCCGACATGGAAGACCTTCGGCAAGGGCTGGTCCGACCGCGTCAAGTCGGTGCGCGCCGAAACGCTGAAGCTGTCAGCTTTGCCCGACACTCCGCCGCCGGTCACTGTCGAGGTGAAGGTGCCGGTCGACAAACCCGTTGTTCCTGAAAAGGTCGAACAGAAGGTCAAGGAGAAATCCGGCTTTCTGTCTTGGCTGACCGGCCTCTTCGGTTCCGGCGCTATCGGGCTTGGCTGGCTTGCGGGCACGGACTGGCAAGCTGTCCTGGCTGGCGGTGTGGTCCTGCTGGTGCTCCTGCTGGTCCTGCTCCTGTTTCGCTCACAGATCGTCTCTGCGGTGCGCCAGATCAAGGCGGAGGTCGCGGAGTGATGTCCGCCTTCCTCGCTGCTCTCGTCGCTCAGTTGTGGCCGTACCTCCTTGCCGGCGCGGCCGGGCTCGTCGCGCTCTGGCGAGCCTATGCCATGGGCAAAGCGAAGAACCAGGCCAAGCAGGACGCGGCCGACGCCGCAGCGCGCATCGGAGGCCAGAAGATCGATGATGCCGTGGCCGGCCGCGCTCTTGGCGACAACCGGGGGAGGTTGGGCGAATGGTCAAAATCCTGACGATGATCTTTGCACTTTTTGCAATGATCTCCTGCACTACGGTCGGAGGCAGCTTTTGCGCCGTGGAGCATCCTATCCGTCTCACGAAGGCGGAAGTCGCCACGCTCTCGGATGGGTCGGTTGCGGCGATCCTGGCGCACAATGAAACGGGCGCCAAGCTCTGCGGTTGGAAAGCCTGACATGGCAACTTCGGCAAACAAGAGCCTGGAAATGATAATCGGCGGGCTCTTGGAGGCCACGCAGAACATGCAGCGCGACATCACGGAGATCCGACGCGACATCAAGGACAGCGATTCCCGTGCTGCCTTGAGCTACGAGCAGTCCGAACAGCGCGCTGCCGCCAGCCGGTCCAAGATGTATGCGAAAACCGACGAGCTGGTTGACCGTGTGGCGGCAACCGAAGCCGCTGTCAGCAAGCTCAACGACGATATGACGGGAGTGAAGGCGGTCACTGCCGAGGTGACCCGGTGGAAGCTCATGGGGCTTGGTGCGCTGGGCGTCACAGGAATGGCGGCTGCGGCCCTGGCTTCGCTGATCACCGCATATTGGTGCGACAAGGAAGTGTCGATGGAGAAGAAATTTGCCGAGATGAGTTGGCACCCGGCGCCTAGGTTCTTTGGCGGTGGAGAGGCCACGCCTGTAGCCCAAGTCGCTGTTGCGGAGGGCACGTCATCGCTCGTGCTCTACGATGACCGCATTCGCATTACGCCGATGTGGACCTAGAAGGAGCGAAGGAGCTAATGCGCAAACTACAAAAGCGCATCGATTTGCTCGAAGAGGAAAAGGGGCCGAACTAGCCCCTTTTGTCCAGGGCTTTCCGCCGCCTTATTGGCGATCTCAGCGCGCGCATTATGGTCTCGGCGCGCTTCTGCCACCCCCTGGCGCCCAATGCCTTTGCTACGGGGCAGCGTTCATTCGTTTTTTCAATTCGATTGCGTTGGTTATTCGTCCACAGCTTCCTCCATCTCGGCCAGTTCGAGCGCCGTGAACCTAGGCCCAATCTTGCCGATCATACGAGCGCATTCTCTTGCCGTGGAAATCGTCCCTCTGGCTATCGTCGCTCCATCGGCATCCTCGTCGATCAAGCTCATTCTCCTCTGCTTCGGCTAAGTCCAAGCATATAGGCGCTGGCGCCTTTGAGGGCAAACCGGATCCTGGGGGCTTTATATTTCAATTTTCGAAGCGAAACATCGCCAGAGAACGGCTAAAGCACCAACCCCGCCGCCGCATGTTGACCTATGCTGGGCGATCCCAGCTACTCCAGACCCCCGCCGCCGCTGTCCCACCCCGTTGATCGGTGGAACCAACACTCAATCGCGCCGTTGTGGCGGCCGGGAGGGTGGTTCATGAGCGAAAGCGCTATTCTGGTCGTCGAAGACGAGCTCTTGATCCTGCTCGACCTTGAAACAGCTTTGCAGGACGCGGGCTTTCTCGTCGTAGGAGTGCCGAGTGCCGAAGCCGCCGTAAAGGCGTTTGATGAGGATCCAAACAAGTTCGCCGGCCTCCTTACGGACATCCGTCTCGGCTCGGGAGAAACTGGGTGGGAAGTAGCCAGGCATGTAAGGCGAAGCAATCCAACCCTACCTGTGGTCTACATCAGCGGCGATGGTGCTATTTCCTGGGGCTCTGAAGGCGTCCCAGACAGCGTGATGATCGTCAAGCCGTTCTTCCCTCCCCAGATCATTACGGCGTTGTCCACACTGCTCAATCAGCAACACCCAACGGCGTCGAACGGCGGCGAACCCTCTCCGTAGAGCGGGCATTTTTTGGTTTATGAGCGGAACCTAAAATCCATCAGCAAGTTCAATAACGTTTTCAGCGCACGCTGTTGAGGGGAGCAAGCATGGTCGGCGCCATTCGCATCGCTGTTGTCGAAGATCATCCACTCTTTCGCGAAGGCGTGATGCGCAGCCTGTCAGAGATCGGAGGCTTCGAGATGGTTGGCGCGGGCGCCACGGCGCAGGATGCCGAACGCCTCGCCTCTACGGTGCGACCCGACATATTGCTGCTCGACATCTCTTTGCCGGGCGGCGGCCTCGCGGCGGTTGAGAGCATCCTCGCCAGCTACCCCACCCAGAAGATTGTCATGTTGACCGTATCGGAGGCCAATGCCGATGTAACTAAGGCTCTGAATGCAGGGGTGCGCGGCTATGTCCTCAAAGGCGTAGGGTCGCGCGGGCTCGCTGACATCCTGCGCAACGTAGCGGCCGGCGAGAGCTACCTCACGCCAACTCTTTCGGCACGGCTGCTCTCGGATCTCCAGTCCCCTGCTAACAGCACAGCAGACCGGCTGCGGCAGATGACCGAAAGGCAAACGGAAATCCTGCGGCTAGTGGCGGAGGGGCTGAGCAACAAGGAGGTCGCACGGCGCCTGAACCTCCACGAGAAGACAATCAAGCACCACATGAC
>NZ_RZQE01000526.1:0-3830 GCF_004022955.1 Mesorhizobium sp. M7A.F.Ca.US.002.01.1.1
CCTCTTCGAGGTCTAGCCCTGCACTACTCCTTCGCGCGAAAAACTTCCGGCACGACGAACACTTCGTCGGCCCGGCCATAGCCTCCGTCGGCGACCTCATCGACCAGCACCATCGTGTAGGGGCGCACGCCCTCACCGAAAAAGTCCACGAACATCGCGGTCGTCCGATGGATGAGGTCTTCCTTCTGCGCTTTGGAGAGGGCCGCTTGCGGTAGCTTGATGTTGGCGAATGGCATGATGTTTCCTTAGCTTTTCGAGTGTGGAAGTCAGGCAGTCAGGAGAGCCAAGCCGGCCTGGTTGCCGCCTCAGACCACGCCGCCATTGGCGCGGATGATTTGCCCGTTGACCCAGAAGCTGTCCGGACCGGCCAGGAACGAGACCAGCCCGGCAATGTCGTCGGGCTGGCCGAGCCGGCCGAGCGGGATCATCTTGCCGATGGCCTCGATCTGCGCCTCGCTCTTGCCGTCCGTGAACAGCGCGGTCTCGATCGGTCCGGGCGCCACCGCGTTGACGGTGACACGGCGCGCGCCAAGCTCCTTGGCCAGGATGTGGGTCATCGCCTCGACACCCGCCTTTGTGGCGGCGTAAACGCCGTAGCCCGACTGATAAAGACCGACGACGCTGCTGGAAAAATTGATCATGCGGCCGCCGTCGCGAAGCCGGCGCGCACCTTCCCGCATGCCGCGAAACACGCCGCCGAGATTGATCGCGATCTGGGTGTCGAACGAAGCATCGTCGGTCTGCGCGATCGGCGAAATCTTCATGATGCCGGCATTGTTGACGAGGATGTCGATGCCGCCGAACGCCTTCTCGCCGGCGTCGAACAGCACGGCGATGCCGTTCGGATTGGCGATATCGGCCTGCACGGCGATCGCCCTGCCGCCGCCGGTCTCGATCGCGCGGACCAGTTCTTCGGCCTCCGCGCGGCCCCGTGCATAGTTGACGACAACGGCGACGCCGTCACGGGCGAGCCGCTGTGCGATGGCGGCGCCGATGCCTTTGGAGGCGCCGGTCACGATCGCGGTTCTGGTTTGATTTGTCATCGAAGTCTCTCCGCGTTGTTGGTGACACGGATATAGGCCAAGCCGAATTCCGGATAATCATCCACCCATTGACATCACTATTCGGGAACTGCGAACAAAGAGCATGGATCGGCTGGACACGATGCGGCTCTTTGTTCGCGTTCTGGAGCGGCGCAGCTTCACCGCTGCCGCGGCCGATCTCGGCCTGCCGCGCTCAACCGCGACGGAAGCCATCCGGCGGCTGGAGGAGCAACTCGGCGCGCGGCTGCTGGAACGAACGACGCGGCAGGTGAACGCCACCCAGGATGGTGAAGCCTACTATCGGCGCTGCCTGTCGATCCTGGCCGAGATCGAGGATGCCGAGGCCGCCTTCCGCAACGCCGAGCCTTTCGGCCTGCTGCGCATCGACGCCAGCACGCTGCTCACCCGCACATTCCTGTTGCCGCGCCTGCCGGAGTTTCTCGACCGCTATCCCCGCATCGACCTGCAGATCGGCCAGAGCGACCGGCTGGTCGATCTCGTGCGTGAAGGCGTGGACTGCGTGATCCGCGTCGGCGAGCCGCCCGACAGCGGCATGATCATGCGGCGGCTCGCGATGATCCGCGAGATCACCTGCGCCAGCCCCGCCTATCTCGAGCGCCACGGCACGCCCGCCTCCCCCGATGCGCTCGATGGTCACCAGGCGGTGGGCTTTGTCTCGTCGCGCACCGGAGAGACCCTTCCGTTCGAATTCACTGTCGCCGGCAATATCCGTGAGGTGCGGCTGCCCGGCCGCGTCGCCGCCAACAATTCCGATACCGCCGCCGACCTGGCGCGGCTTGGCCTCGGCCTCATCCAGGCGCCGCGCTATCGCTTCGACAAAGACCTGGCCGAAGGGACGCTGGTCGAAGTGCTGGCCGATTATCCGCCATCGCCGACGCCGCTGTCGGCGCTCTACCCGCAGAACAGACAGCTCTCGCCGCGCCTTCGCGTCTTCCTCGACTGGGCCTCACGCATCTTCGCCGAGGCAAACCTGTAGGCTGCAAAACGCGCCACTCGCGATCAACTCGGTTTTGCAAACCCGGCCAGGGACGCATAGCCGCGTACCACGCTCTTGCGTTCTTCGCGCGAAGCGACGGCGTCGATGTCATCAAACCCATGCGGCGCCCGGGCCTCGACCATGTCTATGACCGCTTCCGGCCCGCCTTGCCGATTGGCCAGCACGATGGCCGATGTGGCCGGCCGCCGCTCCCCGTCATACCGTGTTAGCGCGGCTTCGACGGTCGGTCCTGCGGCCAGATGCATCGCAAGGCAACCAGCGTCGAGTATTGCCTGGCTGGCTCCGTTCGACCCCACCGGGTACATGGGATGCGCCGCATCGCCGAGCAGCGTCACCCGCCCGAACGACCATCGTGGCAGCGGGTCGCGGTCGCAGTTCGGATATTCGTAGAAGCCATCCGTTGCCTGGATGATCGAGGCGGGGTCGACAAAATCAAGCTGAAACCGGTCACGCACGAAGGGCAGCACATCGTCGATCACGCCCGGGCGGCTCCAGTCGCCGGGACGCAGCGGTGATGTGCCGCTATCGCCGGTATTGGCCATCACCGCCCAGTTCGTCAGCCTGGTCTCTTCGCGATCCGGCTCGATCGGATAATAGACGAACTTGGCGAAATTGCCGCCGGCAACCGCCATGGTGCGCCCGTCGCGCCAGACCGGCCACGGCGTGGCGCCGCGCCACAGCATCGTGCCGTTCCAGATCGGCGGCCCTTCTTCGGGATAGAGCACGGCCCTGACGGCGGAATGAATCCCGTCGGCGCCTATGAGCAGGTCGCCATGGGCCTCGCCGCGCGAGCCGTCATGCCGGCGGAAATGCGCCACGACCTCGCCCTCGTTCTGCTCGAAGGCATCGACACGGCTTGCCGTGCTGATGACGTCGCCGCCAAGCCTGTTCACCACGGCCCGGTGAATCAGCCCCAGCAGCCTGCCGCGATGAATGCTGATTTGCGGAACCTCATAGCCGGCATCGATGCCCCGCAATTCCTGCCATACGATCTGGCCGAAGCGGTTGGTGTAGACAAGCTCGCGTGTCCTCACCCCCTCCGCGTCGAGCGCCGGCATCAGCCCAAGCCCGGCCAGCGCCTTGACAGCGTGAGGCAGCATGTTGATGCCGACGCCAAGTTCGCGGATGTCGTCGGCCCGCTCGAAAAGTTCGACCTCGATGCCTGCCTCATGCAGGAACAGAGCAGTGGTGAGGCCGCCGATACCGGCCCCGGCGATCAATGCTTTCATCAGTCACTCCCTTGCCGTGAAAAGTCCCCCCGAGCCGGTCAGATGCCCGTCGACTTCGCGACGTCACGGCGATGCACGTGGCCGGGGATATTCGAGTTGCATGGCGACGAGGTCTGCCGTGCGGGCACCATGGCGGGCAGCGATGGCGCGCAGCGTTTCGTCCAGGACTTTTGCCGGTCTCCAGATGGCTTGACGACGAGGCTACCGGCGTTAGGTTTCGTCCGAAATGACATAAATCGGGCGAATACTGCCATGCGCAGGCACGTTGCCGTCGTCGTTCACCCCGGTTTCCAGCTTCTGGATGCGGCCGGGCCGACAACCGTCTTCGAGATTGCGGAGCGCTGCCGCCCGGACAGCTATGAGTTGGTTTTGCTGTCGCCCGGCGGCGGCGACGTTGAAAGCTCCTCTGGCCTGAAGCTTCTCACCAGACCTCTGCGCGACGGCCCTTTCGACACCGTCATCGTATCGGGCGGCGAAATCATCCGTTCCATCGAGGCGATGGAAGAGATCGTCGCCTGGTTGAGGCGGGTGGCCGCGCGG
>NZ_RZQE01000527.1:0-3808 GCF_004022955.1 Mesorhizobium sp. M7A.F.Ca.US.002.01.1.1
CGCATCTGGCTGCGGCCAGCCCTTGGCTGGCTCGGCCTGGCGCTGATTGCGACGGCCTATCGCCTGTTGAGCGAGGACCTGCCCTTCCCCGGCTGGTACGCACTGCTGCCGGTTGCCGGCACCGTGCTGGTGCTGCTGAGCGGCGGCTGCGGGGAACAGACCAACGGGCGGACCGACCGGCACGTCCTTGGCCCGGCCACCGCTTTGTCGCTGCCGCTCTTGCAATGGATCGGCACGCTCTCCTATTCGCTCTATCTCTGGCACTGGCCGGTCATCGTCTACGCCGGGATGCTGACGCCCGATCTTACGGTGCCGCAGCGGCTGGGCTGCGGCGTGCTGGCGCTGGCGCTGTCGGTGCTCACCTATCACCTCATCGAGAACCCGGCACGACGCGGCGCCTGGCTGACGGTGGGCGCTCGCGCGCTCGCACCCGCGCTGGCGCTGACCGGTGCCGGCGTGGCGGTCGCCTACGCCAATGCGCATCTGGCCACGCGCAACATCGGTCCCGAGCAGCGCGGCATCGAGCAGGCGGCCGAAAGACCTTCCATCGCGCGGGCCGTCGACAAGAACTGCCTGGCCGACTTCCAAACGGTGACGCCGAAACCCTGCACATTCGGCCCGGCCGATGCCACCCGCACCATCGTGCTGTTTGGCGATTCGCACGCCGACCACTGGTCGACGCCGCTGATCGAAGCAGCCAGGCGCAACCACACCAAGGTGGTCACCTACCTCAAATCATCGTGCCGCGCCTCGCGGCTCTCCACCTTCAACACGGTGCTGAAGCGCGACTACACCGAATGCGACGCCTGGCGCGAGCAGGCCATATCGGAGATCATCCGCCGCAAGCCGCGCCTGGTGGTGATCTCCGAATTTTCCATCGGCAATCTGACCCGCGATCTGCCCGCCGCCGAACGCACCGCCGAAGTAGCGCGCTGGCAGGCCGGCCTGCGCTCGACCTTGCAGGCCTTCAGCCGGGCCGGTGTCGAGACGGCAGTCATCCGCGACACGCCGATCAACGCCAGCTTCGCCGGCTCCTGCGTGGCGCGCACCCTGTGGTGGCGCGAGGCACCCTCGCCGCACTGCGACACGCCAAGGGCCGAAGCCGCCAACGACAGCACCGCCGCCACCGAGCGCGCCGTGGTGACCAGCGTGCCCGACACCCGCTACATCGACCTCACCAACCAATTCTGCGGCCCGACCACCTGCCACGTCGTCATATCAGGCCAGCTGGCGTTTCGTGACAGGCACCATCTGGCGACAGGCTTTGCCGAGACACTGGCGGGGCCATTGGAGAGGGCCTTGTTTTAGGCGCCTGGGCATCTGCGCCCCGGTCTGCATTGTTCGTCACATCTTACGAATCTGTGGAACGAGGCTGCAACTCGGCAGTTATATTAGCCTAACCTTGAAAAGGAGGCAGCTATGAAAAAGCTCCTGCTTGTTTCGGTTATCGCCATTGCTTCGGCGGCGGCGATGATCGCCCCCGCCGACGCCCGCAGCCGTATCAGTATCGGCATTGGCGGCTATGCAGACGATTATTACGGCGACGATTATTACAATGGTTATGACTATGGCGATCGCTACTATCGCCCTTATTACCAGTACGACGCCTATGACAACGGCTACAGGCCGCGCTATTACCACCGTCACCACCGTTGCCACATCGCACTGGTCAAGCATTGGCGCCATCACCACAGGATCGTCGAGGAAATCCGCGTCTGCCGATGATCTGATCCTGTGAAAAATGATCCGGCCGGCGCCGCCGGCCGGATATTTGCGCCGCTCACCCCACCCGCCTCCTCATCATCATCCCGTAATGCACTGCCAACAGATCCAGCCCCACCTTCAGCAGCTTCGTCACCACGTTCCGGCCCTCGCCGGTCTGCTCGGACAGGCGCTTGAGGGAACCGTCCGCGCAGCAGACTTGTCGTACCACGGCGGCCACCTCCCAATGGCCTAACGCTCTTGTGGCGGCGGCATAGGCCCTGCCGGCGTCGAGAACGCTGTCGGCGATGCCGCCGCCCTCGCGGCCGCCGTCGATGCGCTCGGTCCAGCGCATCGGCTTGACATCAGCCTGCTGACTGCAGCGGAAATCCTCGCGGTAGCGCAGGCCTGCCTCGCGCTGCTGGCGCGACAGCGAAGTGATGCCGACGAGCGCATCGATGGCGCGCAGCCGCACGATGCCGCCGGTCGCGGCGTAGCCGTCATTCGACACTTCGTAGACACGCGCAGCCTCCAGCGTGCCCGCTGCCAGCCGCTTGCGGCCGAAGGCGTCATCCCTGAGCGCGAAATCATGGCCGATCTCGCGGCGTATGCGCACCTGCTCGGCCTCGCCCTTCGGCAATTTCGGCGCCTGCGGTTTTGCGGGTCTGGTCTTTTTGCTCATGGGAGGCTCCTGGTTGGGATGGGTGGTGGAGGCCGGCAAGTGGCGATCCTTCGCGCGCCCTCGGCCCTGCCGGGCATCTCCCCACGCGGTGGCAGAGCGGAGCGGAGCGCTGCTCGGTTGGCCTTCAATGAACCGTAGGTCGTCGCCTCTTCGCCGCCGCGCCAGCATCCCTGCCGTCCGGCATCCAGGCTGATGGAACCGGCGCGAGTTTTCGACGTTATGTCGCGTCCATGCCAAGGGGAGGTTCGCCGATGACAGCCTTCATGCCGGTTACCGTGCGCTTTTGCGACAACAAAACCATGCTGGTCAGTTCGGTGGCCGGAGCCGCCGAGGCACTGCGCCACCAATGGCCCGACAAGACAGCGCCTGGCTATCTCGAGGCTTCCCGGCTGGTTACGCTCGCCGTGGACGGCATCTGCTGCCAGCGCATCGCGTTCGACGCCTTCACCAGGGCGGCCAAGCAGCAGAACATACTGGTCGACAGGCCCAAAAGCCGCGCCCATGACTGGCTGGATGCGGTGGCTAGCCCGTGAGGAGCGGGCGCCGCCCGAAAAATTGATGCAACCGGCCCCCAGCGGGGCGCGTTTATGGGTGCGGTAGCTGGAGCCGCGCGCAAAGCGAAGGTGAACGCCGTGGGTACGATGAAAACCGGAGTGCCGCTCAAAGTGCGGGTGGAAGATGAGATCGAAGAGATCGAAAGCGTCAGCGAAGCCGCCGATTTTCTCCAGCGCTGGCCGCTGGAGCGGCGCGGTCATGTCTACCGCAGCGCGTTGAACGCCTGCAGCGCGGCGATTGCCGCCCAGATTTCCGAAGCCGACGCCATGAAGGTGTTTACCGGCTTTGCCCGGGTGACTGGCATATTGGTCGGCGAGGGCAACCCGCCGATGGCGATGGACGCAAGGAGCATGCAGAGCCGCACGCCCAAGCAAGGCCGGCAGATGCCGAAATAGGGCTTTGCTTCTTTCTCCCCGTTTACGGGGGTGAGGTGTGATCCGAGCAGCGGACGAAAAGCCAATTGCTTGGCTTTTCGAACAGCGAACGCCCGGCAGGGCAATGAGGGGCGGCGCCAGCGCTTCGGTAAGTGGCATCTGAATCGGATGCTTGAATTTCATGTCAGCTTCCATCCTGCCTCGTCAGCGCTGCCCCCCATCCGCCTGCCGGCACCTTCTCCCCGTGAACGGGGGAGCAGAGATCAAACCTCACCCCGTCGCAACAAATACGCGGCGCTGGAAGCGCGCCTGGTGGTAGGTACAATAGCTTTTCAGCGCCCCGGTGCGCATGCCGCAGCACAGCATGTCGGCACCTGGGCGGCTGCCTGGCGCCCCCTCTTCGGCAATAGAAATGTCCGGATCCCCCTCCACCGTCAGATCCAGCGGCGCACGGCAGCGTGAAAACAGGCAATCGATGAAGCGCATCGCCACGCCA
>NZ_RZQE01000528.1:0-3771 GCF_004022955.1 Mesorhizobium sp. M7A.F.Ca.US.002.01.1.1
GCATGGATTCGCTTGCCGCCAAGGACGCCGCGGGCGGCATCATCGCCGGCGAACTGGCGCTGGCGCTCGTCATCCTGACCATCGCCTCGGTCTACTGCCTGCGCGTGCGCAATCCGCTGCTCGATCTCAAGCTGTTGCGCATCCGTACCTTCCGCATTTCGTTCCTCACCGGCGGCGGGCTGGACACGATCGGCCTTAGCTCGGTCGTCTTCCTGCTGCCGCTGATGTTCCAGCTCGGCTTCGGGATGAGCGCGGTGCAGGCGGGATCGCTGACCTTCGTCGCCGCGGTCGGCTCGGTGGCCATGCGGTTCTTCATGCCGCGTGTCCTCAACCGTTTCGGCTTTCGCCGCGTGCTGGTCTACAACACGCCCATCGTCGCCGCCCTGGTTGCCGGCTTCGCGCTGATGCAGGCGACGACGCCGGTGTGGATCGTGCTCACTTACATCTTCGTCTTCGGCGTCTTCCGCTCCGCGCAATGGGCCTCGACCGGCAACCTCGCCTATTCCGACATCGCGCCCGAGCAGCTCGCCCGTTTCAGCGCGCTCTATTACATATTATGGCAGCTGGCGGTGGCGATCAGCGTCGGCCTGGCCGCCGCGGCATTGTCGTTTCTGGCGGGCGGCGGCCCCGCCGTCGCCGACGATTTCCGCATCCTGTTCGTGATCGAGGGCGTCATCACGCTCTGCGCGCTGCTCGCCTATCTCAAGCTGACGCCCCAGGACGGCGCCCATGTCAGCGGCCACGGCGCACAGATGAACACGGAATGAGGCTGGCTGGCTTATTCGCTGAACGTCACCCACTCTTGCAGCGGCACGCGGTCGGTGCGGAAGGCGTTTTCAGGTTTTGACGTATCTTCATAACCAAGCGCCATGCCGCAGACGACGATCTCCTCGTCCGGAATGTCGAGCACCGGCCTGATCTGCCGGTGATAGGGCGCGAACGCCGCTTGCGGGCAGGTATGCAAACCCCTGCCCCGCGCCGCCACCATGATGTTCTGCAGGAACATGCCGTAGTCGATCCATGAGCCCTGGTTGAGGCGGCGATCGATGGTGAAGATCATGCCGACCGGCGCGTCGAAGAAGACGAAGTTGCGGTCGTGCTGGGCGCGCATCTTGTCGACCTCGCGGCGACCGATGCCGAGCGCGCCATAGAGGCCGAAACCGTTGGCGCGGCGGCGGGTCAGATACGGCTCGAAGAACTGCGTGGGATAATACCGGTACTCGTCCCAATCGGCTTTTTCGGCGCGAATGCCGGAATTGAGAATGGCGTCCGATATCCGCTGCTTGCTCTCGCCCTTGGTGACATAGACCTTCCATGGCTGCATGTTGGTGCCGGATGGGGCGCGCGCCGCAACCGCCAGAATGGCGCGGATGATGTCGTCTTCGACCATGTTGGGCAGGAATGCGCGCACCGAACGGCGCGACAGGATCGCCTCGTCGACAATCTCGGCATCGCCCTCGATTCGGGGGTTATTTTCCAGCATGGGCCGTCCCTTACCCTTTGTCTCGATCGGACGTCCCCACTCGCCGCTCTCGGCGGAGCCTTTGCATGAACCGTCAAAATCGCGCAAGCAAATCTTGTGCATCCGTGAAAATCTGCTTGATTTTTTCATGAGCTTGATTTCTCATGAAATTTGCCGGTGATTTTTCATAAAGAGAGCGTTTTGCCTTCGACTACCGCAAGAACATTGCAGGGACCTGACGAACGCGTGCTGGCTGGCGACATCAGGGCCCTGCGCAAGGCGCGCGGGCTGACGCTCGCCGAGATCGGCCTGAAGCTAGGCCGTTCGGTCGGCTGGGTCAGCCAGGTCGAACGTGGCCTGTCGACGCCGTCGCTCGGTGACCTCAGGGCCTTCGCCGAACTGTTCGGCGTGCCGATCAGCCTGTTCTTCAGCCATGACGTACCTGTCGAAAGCGAGCGCGGCGTGGTCGTGCGCGCCGGCAGGCGCCGCACGCTTGGCACAAGCGAATCCGGCCTGGTGGAGGAGCTTCTGTCGCCCGATCTCGGCGGTAGCTTCGAGATGGTGCGTTCGGTCTTCGCGCCGGGCGCGGAACTGAAGGCCGAGGCGCAGCGTCCGACCGAGGAAGCCGGATACGTCGCGTCCGGACTGTTCGACATCGAGATCGGAGGTGTCTGGCATCGGCTTGGCGAGGGCGACTCCTTTCGCTTCGAAGGCAAGCCCTACCGCTGGCGCAATCCGGGTGCCGAGCCGGCAATTGTCATCTGGGTGGTTTCACCACCCGTCTATTGAGTTCAAGTTTGGAGAAGAACATGGCGGGTTTGCCGAGCACGGCGCGCGTGGTGATCATCGGAGGCGGCGCCGTCGGCACCTCCGCGCTCTATCATCTCGCCAAGGCGGGCTGGACCGACTGCGTGCTGCTTGAAAAGAACGAGCTGACCTCCGGCTCGACCTGGCATGCCGCCGGCAACGTGCCGACCTTCTCCTCGTCCTGGTCGCTGATGAACATGCAGCGCTATTCGACCGAGCTTTATCGCGGGCTGGCCGACGCGGTCGACTACCCCATGAACTATCACGTCACCGGCTCGCTTCGCCTTGCCCACTCGCTCGAGCGCATGCAGGAATTCCAGCGCGCCAAGGGCATGGGCCTCTACCAGGGTATGGACATAGACATTGTCGGTGTCGACGAGATCCAGCGTCGCTATCCCTTCATCGAGACGCATGAGCTGAAAGGCGCGCTCTACGACCCGAGCGACGGCGACATCGATCCGGCGCAACTCACCCAGGCGCTGGCCAAGGGTGCGCGCGACATGGGCGCGAAGATCATCCGCTTCTGCCCGGTCACAGGCGTGCGCCGCGAGAACGACGAGTGGGTGGTCGAGACGGCACAGGGCGAGATCCGCTGCGAGATCGTCGTCAATGCCGCCGGCTACCGCGCCGCCGAAGTCGGCCGGATGTTCGGCCGCGACGTGCCGATGATGGTGATGAGCCATCAGTACATCCTGTTCGAGGAGATCCCCGAACTCGCGGCATGGTCGAAGGAACAAGGCAAGAAGCTGCCGCTGCTGCGCGACGTCGACACCTCCTACTATCTGCGCCAGGAGAAGAACGGCATGAATCTCGGCCCCTATGAGCGCAATTGCCGCGCGCATTGGGCCACCCACAATGACCCGATGCCGGAGGACTTTTCCTTCCAGCTGTTCCCCGACGATCTCGACCGGCTGGAACATTATCTGGCCGACGCCGTCGCCCGCGTGCCGATCCTTGGCACGGCCGGCCTGTCCAAGGTGATCAACGGGCCGATCCCCTACACGCCGGACGGCAATCCGCTGATCGGTCCGATGCCTGGCGTTCCCAATGCCTTCGAGGCCTGCGTCTTCACCTTCGGCATCGCCCAGGGTGGCGGCGCCGGCAAGGTGCTGGCCGAATGGGTGACCGAGGGCCGGACCGAATGGGACATGTGGTCGTGCGACCCGCGCCGCTTCACTTCCTATGCCGCGGCGCCGGACTATTGCGTCGCCAAGGGCATGGAGATCTACGGCAACGAATACGCCATCCAGTTCCCGCGCCATGCCTGGCCGGAAGGCCGCGACCGCAAGCTGTCGCCGATCCACGATCGCATCAAGGCGCTCGGTGGCCGCTTCGATGCCTATAATGGCTGGGAGCGCGCCACCTGGTACGCGCAGGACGGCGATGACATTTCCGAGGAAGCCACGCTGACCTTCCGCCGCGACGGGCCATGGCAGCATCGTGTGCGCGAGGAATGCCTGGCCGTGCGTGACGCTGCCGGCATTTTGGACCTGCCTGGGTTC
>NZ_RZQE01000529.1:0-3769 GCF_004022955.1 Mesorhizobium sp. M7A.F.Ca.US.002.01.1.1
GTCAAAGGGACCTCGACCTGCGCGGCGCCGGCGATCTCTTTGGCGAAGATCAGGCTGGGCATATGAAACTGATCGGAGTGGGCCTCTACGAGCACTTGCTGGAGCGGGCGGTCTCGGCGGCTGGAGAAGGGGCCGACCCCAACAGGCAACTTGCCAACATCAACGTGCCTGCAAAAGGGGCTTTTCCCGAAAGCTATGTAAACGAGCCTACTGTCCGTGTTGGCCTCTATGCGCGGCTCTCTCGTATTCGTTCTGACTTGGACCTTGATGCATTCAGCGAGGAGCTCGAGGACCGCTTTGGTGACATGCCTGGCGAAGTGACCGTTCTGCTGGAACTTACCAGGTTGCGGATAGCAGCGTCGGAACTGGGTGTCGGCAAAGTTGATGTTGGGCCCGAAGCCGTCGCGATCACCTTGCGCAACAAGCCTCTGGCGTCACGATGGCGGGACAGGAAGGTGTTGGGCCTGGAGTACCGAAACGGCCGCGTGATTTTCAGGCGGATCGAGCCCCGCGTCTCAGGCATCGATGCCGTTCGCTTGGCGCTAGATGCCATACGTGCAGTTCAGCCAAAGCACGAGGTCTGACGAGCCTTTTATCTCCACCCCGGCGGTACAATGTACCAGCTTCATATCACCTCAGCCAAGACTAGCAGGGCGAGGTTTAAGGCATCGTTCCGGCTTGATGGGCCGTCATGGCGGCCATGTTCTCGTTCAGGTGGGCCATGATCCAAACCGAGCCCAGGACCACCAGCGCGACGATCAGCACGCCGAAGGCCAAGGCCAGGATGTTGTTGGTGTTGTCCGGCCCGGTGGTCAGGTGCAGAAAAAAGACTAGATGCACACCCATCTGCGCAACAGCGAGCACCACCAGGGCCGAAATCACCGCCGGCTGGTAAATCAGATCGGTTTGAGCCGCCAGGAATGACGCGATCGTGAGCAGGATGGCCAGGCCGTAGCCGATCACATAGCCCAACAGCCCTCCAGCCACTTCGTGCTCGGTTATACGTTCCTCGCCCGGTGCGGAATCGCGGCGGTCCTGCATCTCGCCGGGCCTGCTCTCGGTGTCGGTCATGGCGATGCTCCCAACAGATAGACCAGGGTGAAGATGGCGACCCAGATGATGTCGAGTGCGTGCCAGAAAAGCCCGAAGCAGTGGAGCCGCCGCAAAATATCCGACCGAAAACCCTTGACCCATAGCTGCGCCATCATTGTGCCCAGCCAGAGCAGCCCCAGCCCGACATGGGTGCCGTGGCAGCCAACGAGCGCAAAGAAGGCTGATAGAAATGCGCTGCGCGAAGGCCCCGCCTGCTCGCCGATCATCGCCGCGAATTCCTGTACCTCCAGAAACAGGAAGGCTGCCCCGAGCAATCCGGTGACGAGCAGCCAGGCCTGCGTGGCAGCCATCGATCTGCGATGGGTCGCGAGTGTCGCCAGGCCACCGGTGAAGCTCGACGTGAGCAGAAGGCCCGTCTGCACCGCAACGCGGGTGGGCTCGAACAAATCCTTGCCGGTCGGTCCGCCGGCGGTCGCCTTGGCAAGCACGGCATACGCCGCGAAGAAGGCCGAGAATATGATGATGTCGGACAGCAGAAAGATCCAGAAGCCATATGCCACGGTGACGAATTTCGAGGCCGGGCCGCCTTCACCGTGGCCGGTTGCGGAGCGCACGCCGTGTCGGCCGCCCTGACCAAGCCGATAGGGGTCTCGGGCCTGGGTGCCCGCGCCGAAGTCGCCGGGTAGCGCGTGATCGCTCATGCCGGCCGCTCCCAGCGCCGCAGCCGGGCTGACTGTGCGGCCTTGTGGTCATCGTCGATGCGCGCGACCTCTTCGGCGGGAATCTCATAATCCCCATGATCGCGCCAGGCGAAGACGACGAAGGTCGCGTAGGCGCCGATGAAGCCGACGATCGCCAGCCACCATATGTGCCAGATCAGCGCGAACCCGATCAGCGTGCTGAAGAAGGCGGTGACGAAGCCTGTCGGGCTGTTGCGCGGCATCTCGATAGGCTCGTATCCTTCCTCCGCACCGGGCCTCTTCTCCTCCCTTGCCCGTTGCTTGATGCGCCAGTAGGGCTCTTCATCCTCGACGTAAGGCAGCCGCGCGTAGTTGAAAACGGGGGGAGGGGAAGACGTCGACCATTCCAGTGAACGCCCGTCCCATGGGTCGCCTGTCTCATCGCGAAGCTTGTCGCGATGTCGGATCGAAACGGCGAGTTGCATGATCTGCAGTGCGGCGCCGGCGATCATCACCAGCACGCCGAACACGGCCACCACCAGCCATGGCGCCCAAAGATCCATGTCGATATGCTGCAGGCGCCGCGTCATGCCGAGCAGACCGACGATATAGAGCGGCACGAAGACCAGAATGTAGCCGGCCAAGGTGACCCAGAATGCGGCCTTGCCCCAGCCTTCGTGCAAGCGGAATCCGAACGCCTTGGGAAACCAGTAGGTGAAGCCGGCGAACGCGCCGAACAGCACGCCCGAAATGATGACGTTGTGGAAATGCGCGACGAGGAAAAGGGAGTTGTGCAGCACGAAGTCGGCCGGTGGAACGGCAAGCAGAACGCCGGTCATGCCGCCGACGGTGAAGGTGGTCACGAAGCCCAGCGCCCAAAGCATCGGCGTGTCGAAGCGGATGCGCCCGCCATACATGGTGAAGAGCCAGTTGTAGATCTTCACCCCGGTGCCGACGGCGATGACCGACGTGGCGATGCCGAAGGCGGCGTTGACGTCTGCTCCGGCGCCCATGGTGAAGAAATGATGCAGCCAGACCATAAACGAGACGATGCAGATGAACATCGTGGCCGCGACCATCGAACGGTATCCGAACAGCGGCTTTGACGAGAATGTCGAGAAGACCTCGGAGAAGATGCCGAAGGCGGGAAGCACCAGAATGTAGACCTCGGGATGGCCCCAGGCCCAGATCAGGTTGACGAACATCATCTGATTTCCGCCGGCTTCGTTGGTGAAGAAATGGAAGCCGAGATAGCGGTCCAGCGTCAGCATCGCCAGCGTGGCGGTGAGGATCGGGAAGGCTGCGACGATGAGCAGGTTGGACGCGAGCGAGGTCCAGCAGAACATCGGCATTCGCAGGTAGCCCATACCAGGCGCACGCATCTTGAGGATGGTCGTCACCAGGTTGACGCCGGTAAGCAGCGTGCCGACGCCGGAGATCTGGATCGACCACAGATAGTAATCGACACCGACGCCCGGCGAGTAGGTGGTCTCCGACAAGGGGGCATAGGGCAGCCAGCCGGTGCGCGCGAACTCACCGATGACAAGCGAGATGTTGACCAGCAGGGCTCCGGAAGCCGTCAGCCAGAAGCTGACGGAATTGAGTGTCGGAAAGGCTACATCGCGTATGCCAAGCTGCAGCGGTACGGCGAAATTCATCAGGCCGATCATGAAAGGCATCGCCGCGAAGAAGATCATAATCGTGCCGTGCGCGGAGAAGATCTGGTCGTAATGCTCCGGCGGCAGGTAGCCCGGCCCGTGGATCGCCAGCACCTGTTGCGTGCGCATCATGATGGCATCGATGAAGCCACGCAGAAGCATGAGCATCGCCAGCACAATGTACATCACGCCGATGCGCTTGTGGTCGACCGAGCTTATCCACTCGTTCCACAGATAGGGCCAGTAGCCCTTCACCGTTATCCATCCAAGCACGGCGACCCCTGCCAGAAAGACGCCGAGAGCCGCGACGAGCGGGATGGGTTGATCGAAGGGAATGGCCGACGAGTCGAGCTTGCCCAGCATCGTCATTCCGCCCCT
>NZ_RZQE01000052.1:0-21678 GCF_004022955.1 Mesorhizobium sp. M7A.F.Ca.US.002.01.1.1
TCGATCGCCGGGCCCATGCGGCTGTAGAGCAGTTCGGCGCGTTGTGTGTCGATGAGGTTCATCGCGCCCTTGATGATGCCGTTGGTCTCGAGGAATTCCTCGTCGCACTGGGCGATGATGTCGACAATGGCATTGCCGATGCAAAGCACGTCATAATCCGGCATCAAAATCTCCGCCAAAACCCGAGCCGGCTTCTTGCCACGCCGGCCGGGCGTGGTCTCGCGAGTTGAAATGGGTTGCCGCATGCGCTTGATCCAGCCGCCCTCACGCAGCTGCCGGTCCGGCTTCACGCAGCAAATCGTCAGCTTTGTCCGTCTTCTCCCAAGTGAACTCAGGCTCTTCACGCCCGAAGTGTCCGTATGTCGCCGTCTTGCGGTATATCGGCCGTAAGAGATCAAGCATCTTGATGATGCCTTTCGGTCGGAGATTGAAAACCTCGAGAACAAGGCGCTCGATCCTTTTTTCCTCGATCCTTGCGGTTCCGAAGGTATTGACCATGACAGAAACCGGACTGGCCACGCCGATCGCGTAGGCAAGCTGAACCTCGCAGACCTCCGCAAGGCCGCTGGCAACGATGTTCTTCGCGACATACCGGGCGGCATAGGCCGCCGAGCGGTCAACCTTGGATGGGTCCTTGCCCGAAAAGGCACCGCCGCCGTGACGCCCGGTCCCACCGTAGGAATCGACGATGATCTTCCGTCCTGTGAGGCCGCAGTCGCCGGCAGGCCCACCGACCACGAACCGCCCTGTTGGGTTGACCAGAAATCTGATCCCCGAAGTATCCAGGTGGGCCGGCAGGACCGGTTTTATGATCTCCTCAATGACGCCTTCGCGGACCGTGGCTTGTGAGACCGCTTCGTCATGCTGCGTTGACAGGACTATGGTATCCAGCGCCACCGGGCGGAGCCCTTCGTAGCGTACCGACACTTGAGATTTCACGTCCGGACGCAGCCAGCCAAGCTGTCCCGCTTTCCGGACCTCGGCCTGTCTTTTCGTCAAATGGTGAGCGAGTTGGATCGGCAGGGGCATCAATGTATCCGTCTCGTTGCATGCGAATCCAAACATGATGCCCTGATCCCCTGCCCCTTGCCCGAGATCCTGCCCTCGTCCTTCATCAACGCCCTGGCTTATGTCGGGCGACTGCTCGGTGAGGGCCAGAACGACGGCGCAACGTCGACCATCAAAGCCAATCGCATCATCGTCGTAGCCAATATCGAGTATCGTATCGCGGGCGACTTGGCTGTAATCGATGTGGGCATGGCTGGTGATCTCGCCAGCCACAACGACCATCCCCGTCTTCACCAACACTTCACAGGCGACGCGCGCCTTCGGATCGGTGCGCAGGACCGCATCGAGAATGGCATCGGAGATGTTGTCTGCCATCTTATCGGGGTGTCCCGCGCCGACGGATTCGGAAGAGAACACGAACTGCCTGGTCATAAAAATGCCCTCGCTTCAAGTGCTGGAGTTAGTGAGGAGTTTCTGGATTGGGGTGGCTTATCGGTCGGGGATGCCGGGAACATCGAACGCAGTGCAGAAGTCGGCAACGTCTCTTCGTACGCTCGCATGAACTTCCTGGTCATCGGGCTGGCGGCAGACCGAGTCGATGAAAGCGGCGATCTGCACCATCTCCGTTTCGCGCATGCCCATGGACGTCACCGCTGGTGTCCCTAAGCGGATGCCGCTTGTCAGCGCCGGATGCCGCCGGTCGCCCGGGACCATATTGAAATTCGCAATGATGCCTGCACGCGATAAGCGCTCCGCATAGGCTTTGCCTGACAGCGACCGGTCCCGAAGATCAAGGATCAGCATGTGATTGTCAGTGCCCCCGGTGACGAGTTCATAACCTCGCTCCAGAAGTGCCTGGGCCAGAGCCTTGGCGTTGTGGACGATCTGCTGACCGTAGACACGAAAGGACGAGTTCGCTGCTTCCTGCAAAGCGACGGCAAGCGCGGCGATAGTATTCATATGCGGTCCGCCTTGCAGAAGAGGGAACACGGCGCGGTCTATACGTTTGGCCAGATTGTGTTTGCTCTTCGGATGATGGAGGGGCTGATAACGGTCTTCATTCCTTGATAAAATGAAGCCACCCCGGGGACCGCGGATCGACTTGTGAGAGGTGCTGGTGACCACATCGCAATGGGACACGGGGTTCGGATGCACTCCTGCGACAACCAGGCCGCAGATGTGGGCGATGTCAGCCACCAGATACGAGTTCACCTCCGAAGCAATTTCGGCCATTGCCGCGTAGTCAAAAATACGCGGATAAGCAGTTCCGCCGACCCAAATTAGCTTCGGGCGTTCCCGCTTGGCGGTCTCGCGCAAGTGGTCATAGTCAATTTGCTGTGTCTTTTCGTGCAGCCTGTACGGGACGCGCTGATAATCGCTGCCGGAAAAATTGACGGACCAACCGTGAGTCAGATGGCCGCCTTCGGGTAAAGGCAAGCCCATGACTTTGTCACGGGGGCTCAAAAGCGCGCGATAGACAGCCTGGTTGGCTGGCGAGCCTGAATAAGGCTGGACGTTGGCATGTTCACTGCCAAATAGCGCTTTCAGGCGCTCGATCGCGAGGGTCTCAAGCTCATCGACGATCTCGTTTCCGGCGTAGTAGCGCGCACCGGGGTATCCCTCGGCATACTTGTTGGTGAAAATCGACCCGGTCGCTTCCAACACCGCCGAGGAGGCAAAGTTCTCGGAGGCGATCAGTTTGAGAGTTGTCCGCTCCTGACGCTCCTGTCTTAGAAGCAGTTCGTGAACGCGGGAGTCGACGGCGGCTAAGTGAGGCCGCCCGTAAGTGTCGGGCTGCGCGATGGCGCCGCCGGCGGAGTTATCCATGGTAGTCGCGCTCCATTTGGACTGATCTATTTCACGATCAAGCAGGCGGTCCCTTCAACCGCGCGTCTTGTATTGCTTCCAGGCGTTGTAGGTCTCTTTTATGATGGCCATCATCGTGGGGCAGGAGATCGACCACCAATTGAGCCAGCTCGCCATCCTTGCCTCCTGCTTGCATATGGTACGAAGACTGCGGACGTTGTTCGTTGCAGCAAAGAAAGTTGGCTCTGACCAGCCGCCGAACGTGGCGTCGAACCTGCTCGCGAGGCAGACCGGTAATATCGGCCAGCTCGCCGACGGTTAGATCCGCATGCGCGCAAAGGCCCAGGATTCGAAGGCGATCAAGATGCGCTGCCGTCCTTAGGCGATTTACCAGTGTCAACATTGGTTAGCATCAACCCGGACGGGATGCAGCAAGCCGCTAGCCCTTCTATCCCCATCAATCCGCATGAGACCTCTCTCGTCATTTGCTGTAAATCCGCTGGTATGGATGCTAATGGAAGATAGATCACAGTCCTTTCTACGACTAAGACGCCAGATATTGGGGCTAATGTACCACCTGACAGGAGACTACACTCACGAACATTATGTGAATTTTTTTTAACGTTGCTGAGAATCAAGGGGGAGGTTTGGCGAATGTCTCGCCGTCGACTGTCGAATCCTGCCCGACGGGATTATAGGGTGCGTAGCCTGCTTGTCCTTTCCACATGACCAGCGACGATGGGGCGAAGGCGGCAGACATAGCTCTGGAGCATGCTGCGGTATCTTTGGCCTGAAGCCGAGGAAGGCGGACCGTGGCTTCCGCGCCGCTGCCGGGAGCCCGCGAACAGGCCAAGTGGATCAGCCGGGTGTTGCCGTCATAGAGCGTGAGACCCAAAGCTGGCCAGCCGCGCCCTGAGGCTGACGCACCGCTCAGCGTCCACCTTGCTCTCGAAGCCCATCGGCATAGCGCCGATAACGACTTGACCGCGTGCGTGTCGACGAGCGATCGGTGAGCGCAAGGATCGAGGGTGCAGTGCAGGATAATGCTGTTTTAAATCAGCGCTGTTTTCAGCCGACTGCCTTGAGCGTGGCACGAGGATATAGGCCCAAGGCAGGAGATCATCGTCTGCTGTTCGGGAGGCCGCCCTGGGCGCGCGACAGCCGTTCCTTCGGCTGCGCCGCTCCGCCACCATCCGCGCCGTGCCTTCCGGAGACCATTCCCGCTACCGGCCGGCGCCCGTGAAAACCTCGACCCGGCGCACCGGCTCGAGATGGCTGGGCTCAGCGTAACTCTGAAGTCGTCATATACCGAAGTCTTCACAGACTTCGGACATCCCCCTCACAGTCCGATCCAGATGGCGTCAGGAACACCGCTTGCGTTGATGCGGATGAACCCCTGCTTGTGCCACAATGACCCTTATGTCAGCGCGCGAGCCAAAGCTTCCGCGCAAGGCGACGGCTAGGATAAGGCAATGCCGACGAAGGGCACATTGCTTGCCACACTCTGGAATGATGGCATGCTCGGAAGGCCTAGGCTTTGCTCAGGGCCGCCTGCAAGGCGCGCTTTGAGGTTATTCACATAGCCTTCTGCGTAGTCCTGCGCCGTCGAGACCGAAAGATCAATGCCTGCCGCCAAGGCCTCTTCCATCAGGTGCTTTACGAGCCCATTTCGAATGGCCAGCTTGACCTCGGGGCCTGCGATAAGGCCGATCGCCTGCGCGGCCATATTGAGGCCAGCTTCCTCCAGCGCTCGCTTCATATCGCCTCCGTTAATGGCCGTACGCAGGAGATTGGCTGCTTGCGACTCAGCCTCGAGAACCATCGAGGCAAGATCGGCTACTTGTCCGAGGCCCGGAATGAAGCTGAGCAGTCCCACCGCCGTTGCCGCCAAGTCGAGCACTTTCGTCTCGATTTTGAGCACGGAGTCGACGACGTGCATGACGGCCCCGCCGTTCTTTTTGGCTGACTTAATGTCAGGCTGGTCCATCAGGCCCATCTTCATGTCCGCGACGGCATTCTGCTCTTCTGCGGTTTGGGCGCCGTGGGTGATTGGCTGCTGAACGTTGCGGTTCGCAGACGACATGTTTGTGCAAAAATGGGCAAAGTCTTTTTTGCTGATATTGCCGGAATCAACCGTATGCCCGCCGCCAAAGTCGAAGAATTTATGATGGGTCTTATAGCCCGTGATCGAATTGTTCAGGAGGCCAAACAAAAGAGGATCTGAAAGGAGCTGAGAGGCTGCTTCCCGCACTTTCGGATCAAGGCTCTTGTCGTCTTTCATTTTCGCCAGTTTGTCGCGAGTCAGAACACCGCTTCCAAAGAACGTGTCCTGATGGTCCTTGATCATCTCGACCGTATTCAGCTCAGTTTGCGTGAGGCTCATCGACGATGAGGCGACTTGCAGGAAATCCTCTTTGTGCATCTTCCCTTTCGAGCCACCGCACAACTGGTTCCAAGCATCGGGGTGATCGAGGAAATATTGCGCCGCCGCAATGACCTGGGGCGGAAATTTGCCGTTTTTCGATTCGCCGCCGACCATTTTCTTGAACTCATCCAGACTCAGGTCCTTGGACAGATTTTCGGAGTACCGGTAAAACTCCCGCAAGGCATCGCTCAAGGTCATGACCGAAGGCTGCAAACCTCCGCTGCCGTCGGATGGTATGTAGTTCTGCTCGTAGCTTCGCGCTTGGGCTTCCTGAAATGCAGCAACTTGTGGGTGGTGGTTTGAAAATCCGGCCAAGTCCTTGGCGTTGATCTTGCCTCCACAGCGGCCGTCGCCCTGCGAGCCAATCGCATAAAAAAGTCCCGAATCCTGCTGCAGTCCCTGGATCGCCGCTTTCAGATCCGGTGGCGTAGAGGGATCATTGGCTTTGTCGGTCAACGACTTCCAAGTAAGCGGGCATTGGTCCTTGTGACGGTTGAGTACCGCAACAATCTGCAACTCAGCCGTGGTCAGCGACCCACCGTTCCACGTGATTCCGGGGCTCGGCCTGGGAGCCGGCTCGATCTTCGGAGTGACGCCGAGCAGATGTTGGGCTTCAGTCGCCTTGGAGCGTTGCGATTGGTCCTCCTTGAGAGCCGCCCTCATATTTGGCGGCAGCAGATCCAGTGGGTGTTGCTCCAAGCCATTCAATGTCAAGACATCCGGTGCCAGATGGCCCAAAGGGTCCTGCCGCAATTTATCCATTGTCGAATCAAGATTCGACGCTGGCAGATCCCCTTGCGCGAAAGAGCCGGGCTTGTCTGCCAGCACACAAGTGGACAGCATCGCTTCGAAGCACGATGCACTTTGCTGATGCTGGGTCGCAAAATGGGAAACTTTCAGGCCCGGCCAACCCCTTGCGGACTGTAGCGAATTTGAGCGGTAGAAAGTTGAAAGATTACTGGCCGACATTATGCATCCTCAGACGTGACGTTGAAATCCCCACAAGAGACCCCGACAGAAGATCCCTTGCGTTTCACAAAATTCGACAATTCCAAGCGTCGGCAGGTCACGAATGCGCCTGCCCTGCCTTCAATTGCTGTGTTCCGGGCCGGCTCCAAGGTTCGGTCCAACACAATGGCCGGAGTCACCGCGAGAGCTGCCGGGACTCATCATGAGCGGATTAGCTTTCGAGAAACTGACGAGTTTGCGAAGAGTTCACAAAGGGGTAGCCGCAGTCATGTTCTTCAGAGCTGCGGGAAATCCTCAATGTTCATTTCTTGCCCAGCTCAGGCTTCCCGCCAACGCTATCCTGTTGTGGGATGTCAGAAGAATAAGAAGCATCCGGTCGTCCGTCGCGAACGACCGTAGTGGAGGAGCCGCGAAACAAGATCAGCACTGATTCCTTTGGCGTTGCCGCTATGTGAGTCTGCGCCTGCGCCTGCGCCACCAAGCCGTTAAAGGTCTGCTCCACGAGTGCGACGAAGCGCGGTGGACCGGAAACGAAGACGAGGCCATTGCCTGGCACGGGTTTGACCACATAGCGCTCGTCGGAGATATCAAGCTTGTCGAGAGCCCCCTTGAACGCATCGAAGCGAATCGACGTCATCAAAAGCATTCGAGTTTGCGATTCTTGTGCAGCAGACACATAGAGCACAAGGCCGTCATAGTACCATTGTAGACCGTAAAGGTTCGTCAAGCGGTCGAGGAACGCGCGCGGTGGCAAATCAGGCATACGTCCGCGAATTCGCCCCTTCACCGCAGGACTGATGTTGACCCTGATATTCAGGTTGTTGCCGAATTCCTGCAACGCTGCAGCGAGCTCCTGATCCAGAACCGTGTATCTATAGGGTGTCGCCGGAAGGGACAGCGGGACTGCATGCGCCGGGTGAATCCCGGTGGACAGAAAAAACCCGGCACAAAGAAGTCTCAAAACATGCAGGGTGACGGGTTGGATAAGCGTTCTCGGCATGTCGCACTGATAAACCAAACGCTGAAATCATCACAAGTGACTAAATTGCCGAAGAGATTTTAGATTGTCGAAATGACGCCGCCGTTAGTCAGCTTGTTGTCAGCTTGCCCCCCTAGGAGTGTTGCGCCGACACCGGGTGATGAATGGGCGGGGCTCGCCCGGTCAGAGAGAGCAACCGAGTCCTTACATGATGATGCCTGTCACGTCGATCTCTGCCACTCTAACGGCTGGCCTCCCCAGGGTCGGATCACCGTCGATTGTCGAGCAGGCCCAGTTTGAGCGCGCCTTAGGGCATGCAGCCGACTCGCTGAAAAACGATGCCGCCGCGGGGCCAGCGAGTGCGGCGCCAGTTGCTGCGGCGATGGATGTTCAGCGCGCGGCTGCGCCGACGAGCGGCATGGGCGATCGCGTGTTGCAGACGATTTCCTCCCTATATCCACACAACACTGTTTCCTTCCCCGCGCTCGACCATGACATAGCCCTTTCGAAGGGCGCTCTACCGGGACCGGCGCAGAAGCTTCCCGTTCCAGGTGAGGCGGGAACCGGAATCTCGGGCATTCCCCAACAAGGGCAAGACTTCGAAACGATGATGGCTGGTCTTCGGGATGTTTACAACGGCGTCACCCAGGTGGCGCTTATCTCCAAAGGCGTCAGCGGCGTCACATCATCCGTGAATAAACTTTTGAAGGAAGGCTGAACCGCGCGCATGATTGGCTTGGCCGAGGGCGAAATCATGCGTGGCCTGTCAGGGTGGCGGTCGGTTAGACTTGTCATGCTGCCAGTTCTCGTCGCCCTCACTGCTTGCAAAGCCGACCTCTACACGCAATTGCAAGAGCGTGAGGCAAATGAAATGCTCGCACTTCTTGAAGACAACGGGGTCGCCGCGATCCGGGTGGTCGCCAAGGATGGAACCAGCACGATCCAGGTTGACGAAAAGCTGCTCGCCTTCTCAATCAACCTTCTGAACGCCAAGGGGCTGCCGCGCCAATCCTTCAAGAACCTCGGTGAGATATTCCAAGGATCAGGCCTGATTGCCTCGCCGACCGAAGAGCGTGCCCGTTACGTGTATGCCCTGAGCGAAGAGTTGTCGCGGACGATCAGCGATATCGATGGCGTTTTTTCTGTACGTGTTCACGTCGTGCTGCCGCATAACGACCTTGTGCGAGCCGGTGCCACGCCATCCTCGGCCTCGGTGTTTATCAGGCACGACGCAAAAACAAATGTCGCGGCTCTGCTGCCAAAGATAAAGATGCTTGTAGCCGACAGCATCGAAGGCCTGTCCTACGATAAGGTGGAAGTGGTTTTGGTGCCGGTAGAACGTTCCGCACACGAGCAACGGCCCGATCCGACTGCTGTTTTGCCACAAGCATCACTACCTCTTCCTGCGCCACTTCTGGCGACCGTAACAGGTTTTGCCGCAGCCGTATTCGCCGTGGCCTGTTATCTCTTGATCGGCGTTGTTACGCGTCGGCGCAAGCAATCAACCGGCGTTTCCAAGGTCGAGGGGCGCCGGGATGCTTCTGCTGTCGAGGCCATTCGCAAAAGAATGCCTGCAATTGGACGTGGGTGACATCTCATTGCCAATGCCTATACAGACCGCCCGACCTGATGGTCCGCACTTTCCGGGCGCGAGCGAGCTTGCGGCTTCGGCCCATCCAACCCGTCTTGCGGCGCGTCTTGATCCAGCGTTATCGGCCGAAACGTTAGTGAAGTTGCAGAAGTGTTCCAGACTGCATCCAAGGCTGGCAGAATTGCTGGGCAACGATGACGTGGATCTGAACCACATCGGCTGCAGGCCGGACCTTCTACGCGGGCATGATCCATATCGAGCGACCCTTCTTGCTGGTAGTATCTGGCATGCCCGTTCGCTGGTCGCGTTTGTCTCTCAGCCTGAGCTTGCCATCCTTGTTAAACGCATCGGCGTGGATGCACACGCATTCGGAATCCGACACCTGCTGCATGCTGTTGACAAAAGACTGATCTCGGACCCAGAAAAACTCGCTCAGCAAATCGAATACGATGGACACGCATGTCTTGGAGCTTGGCTCCAGGACAGTTCAGCGACCGAGCGTAACCGCGTGCTTCTTCGATTGCCCGAGGGGACTGCCGCGGAGACTCCAGCACATGAGCATTGGACCGCCGCCGGCCAATTGCTTTCACTTGTAGTAGCTCATTTTGAGACAGAGACCCCGGTGAAATGACAGTCGAACTTTCCGAGGGGCCAATAGCGCCGCAGATGCGTCCAGTCGGACCACTGATACCCGCGAGCGAGCTCGAAACCTGGCACAGCGCCGCGCAAGCCCTTGCCGCGGCAGAACGGCATCGGCAGCGCGTTCGAAACTGGGCACGCGCGGTTTACCAGCGGGCGTGGGCGCGCGGCCACATGGAGGGCTCGAATGCAGGCACCGAGGAGATGGCAGGGTTGATTGCGGAGACAATCTCCGAAATCGCGCGACGAAAGGCGGCTCTGGAGCAGGAATTGCCGCAGCTCGTGATGGAAATATTGAGCGATCTTATCGGCGCTTTCGATCCGGGCGAGCTATTGGTGAGGGCTGTTCGTCACGCCATAGAGTGTCAATACAGCGGCGCCGACGTTTGCCTTCATGTTTCTCCCATGCAAGTCGACATGCTTGCACGAGAGTTTGCTCGATGCGACGGCCAGGATGGTCGACCAAGGGTGCGGATCGAGCCCGACCCGACATTGTCGCCGCAACGCTGCGTGCTGTGGAGCGAGTACGGCAATGTTGACCTTGGACTTGACGCCCAGATGCGCGCGCTGCGCCTTGGTTTCGGGACGCTCTGTGAGAAAGGCGAGCTATGAGAAAGCCCGTCCCAGAACATAACGCTGACGCCCACACTCGAGCTCTCGTTCCAGCAATCTCGTCTTTGAGGGCTGCGGCCAAGCGAATTGACACGCGTGCGGTGCGCGGTCGGATCACGCGGGCTATCGGCACACTGGTTCATGCCGTCTTGCCAGACACTCGTATTGGGGAACTTTGCCTCCTAGAGGACCCGCGAACCGGGCTGTCGCTCGAGGCCGAGGTGATCGGCCTGTCGGGTGATGGTGTATTGCTGACACCGATCGGGGACTTGGTGGGCCTATCCAGCCGCGCAGAGGTCGTGGCCACTGGCCGAATGCGTGAGGTGCCCGTCGGCGGCGATTTGCTCGGTCGCGTGATCGACAGTCGTTGCCGCCCATTGGACGGCAAAGGCGAAATCAAGACCGTCGAAACTCGGCCCCTGCATGGCAGAGCCCCCAATCCGATGACGAGGCGCATGATTGAGCGGCCATTCCCGCTTGGGGTCCGTGTCCTCGATGGTCTGCTGACGTGCGGCGAGGGCCAGCGGATCGGGATTTATGGCGAGCCAGGTGGTGGCAAGTCGACGCTGTTGTCACAGATCGTAAAGGGTGCCGCCGCTGACGTCGTCATAGTGGCGCTCATAGGCGAACGTGGACGGGAAGTTCGTGAATTCATCGAAAGGAATCTTGGTGAAGAGGGCCTTCTCCGTACGGTCGTCGTGGTTGAAACATCCGACCGCTCGGCGGTAGAGCGTGCGCAATGCGCTCCAATGGCGACTGCGCTCGCGGAATATTTCCGCGATCAAGGCCTACGCGTTGCTCTCATGCTGGATTCGCTGACGCGCTTCTGCCGCGCTATGCGCGAAATAGGCCTTGCTGCGGGTGAGCCGCCGACGCGACGGGGCTTTCCTCCTTCCGTTTTTGGCATGCTGCCAGGCCTGCTCGAGCGCGCCGGCATGGGTGAGCGGGGCTCAATCACGGCCTTCTATACGGTGCTTGTAGAGGGTGATGGCACGGGTGATCCAATCGCCGAGGAATCGCGTGGTATTCTCGATGGCCATGTCATCCTCTCACGCGCTATTGCGGCGCGATCGCATTTCCCCGCTATTGATGTGCTGCAGAGTCGCAGCCGCGTCATGGATGCAGTCGTTTCGGGGACACATCGCAAGGCAGCATCCATTTTCCGCGAGCTCCTGTCGCGCTATGCCGAGACCGAGTTCTTGATCAATGTTGGCGAATACAAGCCAGGTGGAGATCCCCTGACTGACCGGGCTGTCGCGTCAATCGACGAACTGAGGGAGTTTCTGCGCCAGAGCGAAGATGACGCGTCAGATTTCGAGGAGACGGTCGCATGGATGTCGCGTCTGACCGCGTAAACTGGATTCAGTCTTCGAGTATACGGCTTCTGAAGGAAATGCAAGAGCGTCGTGCCCTTGGCGAGCTGTCCAAGAAGGAAGCCCAGCGCGATGTGGCCGCCTCAGCCGTACAAAATGCCTCTAGGGAGCTTGCAATGATACAGCAACATTGTTCAAGAAAAGAAGCAGCGCTCTATCAGCATCTGATGTCACTCGACAACTTGTCTAGCGCAGCGCTCGACCGTCACCGCCTTCACACTGAACAACTTGCCGCTGAGATCAATTCCAGACGGCAGATGCTTGATGATACCCAAATCGCTCAAGAGGAGGCTGAGATGGCGGCGTCCAGGACGAGGGAGCTATGGGTCATATGTTCGGCGGCAAGGGACAAATGGCAACAAATCGAGGACGACGTGCGGCGCGCCGTCGAGACTCATTCGGAGGCCGCAGCCGAGATCGAGGCCGACGATGAGATACTGCTGAAATATGCGAGGGGGTCGCTTGCCTAAATGCCGCGCAACCGGATCCGACGGTCGCAAGAGGTCGTCCGAATGACACGACCGTGCAGTCTTTGATAGGCGCTGCGGTCACACCCGCCATGTTCGAACCAGTTCTGAAACTGTCCCACACGGTTGTCTCGTGGCTCAATGATACAGCAGCGCCGCGCACGCCGTTTCAAAGCCGGATCAACGAGGTGCCGCTATCGGTGCGAACGGCAGGGCTTGTCTGGCAGCAGGAACCTGCTGCCATTCCGATGCTTGACTGCGTCTGGAGAGTGGGAGCCGAAACGGTCATCTTGTCACTGTCGCGCCCGCTCGTAGAGGAGTTCATCACGACAGTGCAGAACGGCTTGGCCTTCCCTTCCGAGCCAACTGCTTCGCTAATTCTCGAACTCGCTCTGGAGCCGCTTGTCACTCGACTGGAGGAGACGACGCGTCTGAACGTGCAACTCGTGCGGGTATGCGAAGCCACGATGCTGGCTCCTCATCTTGAACTCGACATCATTTTCGGCGCGGTCAAGGGCAAGGGCCGTCTATTCCTGTTCACGCCACTTGACGGCTTAGTACCGCCTGCGTTTCGCGCGCTAGGCGAACTGCTTGCCCAGTTGCCGCGGCAGCTGGGCGGGCTGCCTCCAGAGCTCCCGCTCATTGTTGCAGGAGAGGTCGGCACGCTTCGCCTTCCTGCGGCGCTTCTTCGAAGCGCATGTGTCGGTGATGCATTGTTGCCCGATATTGCGCCGTTCGGCCGCGGCCAGATCACCCTAGCTGTCGGCCAGTTGTGCGCCGAGGCGGATCTTGACGGCGATGAATTAATCTTGCGGGGGCCTTTCCGCCCGCGACCGTGTCCTTTGGAGAGTGCGCATATGACACAACCCGGATCGCAACTGGAGCTTACTAAGGATCTCGACGATGTCGAGATCGTGCTTGTCTTTGAATGCGGCCGCTGGCCTATTTCTCTTGGGGAATTAAGAAGTGCCGGCGAAGGGCATATTTTTGAACTTGGATGGCCGATCGACGGCCCGGTCGACATAGTGGCCAATGGTCAGCGTATCGGGCGTGGCGACATTGTCCGCATCGGAGAAGAGCTGGGCATCAGGCTCCGTGGCGGGTTTGCATGCAATGAGTGAAGCTCAGCCGACAATCCTGGCGCTTCTTGCGGTTACCGCCGGACTCGGTCTGCTGGTTTTAGCAGTTGCCACGACAACGGCCTTTGTAAAGGTATCAATTGTTCTTTTCCTCGTCCGCAATGCGCTCGGGACCCAGACCATACCACCCAATGTGGTGCTGTACGCCGCGGCGATGATCCTCACTATGTTCGTTAGTGCGCCCGTTGCTGAGCAGACCTATGACCGCATGTCGGATCCCAAGCTCCACTATCAGACATTCGACGACTGGGTAAGCGCCGCTAAAGCCGGAAGTGAGCCCTTGCGCGAGCATCTCAAGAAATTCACAAATGAAGAGCAGCGGCGATTTTTCCTATCTTCGACAGAAAAGGTCTGGCCAGAGGAAATGCACGCTGCAGCCACGCCTGATGACTTTGCAATACTTGTACCATCTTTCTTGCTATCAGAATTGAAGCGCGGATTTGAGATAGGATTTCTACTTTATCTGCCTTTTATTGTTATAGATCTGATAGTGACAACTATCTTGATGGCAATGGGTATGTCGATGGTCTCACCAACTGTTATATCTGTTCCGTTCAAGATCTTCTTGTTTGTTGCCATTGATGGTTGGTCAAAATTGATGCATGGGCTTGTGCTGAGTTATACGTTACCGGGAGGCTGATCATCACTGAATCCAGCATCATTACTCTTATGAGCCAATCACTGGTGGTTTTCATGATCTGGATTCTACCGCCGCTCATTGCATCAGTGGTTGTCGGCCTCGTCATCGGCATCCTCCAGGCGGCGACGCAGATCCAGGATGAAAGCTTGCCGCTCACCGTGAAGCTTCTGGTCGTTGTCGCGGTGATTGGGCTGTTTGCTCCTGTGCTAAGCGCCCCGCTCATAGAGCTAGCCGATCAGATCTTCACCGAGTTTCCCGCAATGACACTTAGCTACTAGTCCGCCCCATGGACGCGCCATCGGCCGATATTCAAATTCTGATCCAGACGGCTTTCGAACTCGTCGTTGCGGCAGGTCTTGGGGCAGCCCGCGCGATGGGCATCATGCTGATCTTTCCCGTATTCACACGCTCGCAGATCAGTGGGCTGATCCGGGGCTGTTTGGCTGTTGGCTTCGCACTACCATGCCTGGCACACGTCAGCGGCGGATTGCCGGCGCTGGATCCTGATACGCGCCTGATCCAGCTAACCCTGCTCGGATTCAAGGAAGTTTTTGTCGGTGTACTCCTTGGCACTTTTCTTGGCATTCCGCTTTGGGGCCTTCAGGCTGCCGGGGAGCTTATCGACAACCAACGCGGCATCAGCAGCCCGACCGCTTCGGCCGATCCCGCGACGAACAGTCAGGCTTCCGCGATGGGCGTTTTTCTGGGGATCACTGCGATTGCCATATTCGTCGGATCAGGAGGCCTGGAAACTTTGATCAGTGTCCTGTACCGCAGCTACTTGATCTGGCCGGTGTATCAGTTTCACCCGACACTGAGCGGGCCAGGAGCAATGGAGTTGTTGGGGCTTCTCGACAGCATAATGCGCACGGCATTATTGGTTTCGGGGCCTGTCGTGTTCTTCCTGATACTGATTGATATATCGATGATGCTGCTGCGTCGCTTTGCCCCGCAATTTAAGGCGAGCCAACTGTCTCCGGCAATCAAGAACATTGTCTTTCCAGTTCTCATGGTCACCTACGCTGCCTATCTGGTGGAGAGCATGAAACTGGAGGTCACACGTGCCAACGGCGTGCTGGAGTGGTTCGACAAATTGCTGCCATGAGCGACACAAGTGAAGAGAAGACACACGCCGCCAGCCCGAAGAAGTTAAGTGAAGCGCGCAAAAAAGGACAGCTGCCACGTAGCTCCGATTTCGTCCGCGCGGTCGGGACTTGCGCTGGGCTCGGCTACCTTTGGCTAAGAGGCAGCGTGATCGAGGACAAATGCCGGGAAGCGCTCCTATTAGCCACCAAGTTGCAGAGCCTACCTTTCGATACCGCGGTGCCGCAGGCATTGGTTGTGCTCGTCCAACTCACAGTCGCGGCTGTTGGCCCGCTGCTTGGAACCCTTGTCGCCGCGGTGATTTTGGCCAGCCTGCTAGCCAATGGTGGATTTGTCTTCTCTCTGGAGCCGATGAAGCTCAGCTTTAAGAAAATTGACCCCTTTGAAGGGCTGAAGCGCTTGGGGTCTGCTCGTTCCATGGTCGAAGTCTGCAAGACCATGTTCAAGGTATTGGTTCTCAGCGCAACCTTTTCCATTGTCCTTCTCGGGATGTGGAAGACAATGGTCCCTCTGCCGATCTGCGGCATGGGCTGTGTTGGCCTCATCTTTATGGAGACAAAATTGCTGATGGGAATTGGCGCCGGCGCACTGCTGGTCGGCGGACTGATCGATCTTCTGCTCCAGCGCGCGTTGTATCTGCGCGAAATGCGCATGACCAATACCGAAGTGACGCGCGAGTCGAAGGATCAGCAAGGAGCGCCAGAGTTGAAAGGTGAACAGCGTCGCATCCGCGAGGAGGCGGCCGACGAGCCTGCGCTTGGCGTGCATCGCGCCACGCTGGTCTTAACAGGAAGGGCGGTCCTGATCGGTCTGCGTTACGTTCGCGGTGAAACCGGGGTGCCGTTCTTAGTTTGCCGTGCCGAAGGTGAGCGCGTTTCACATGTGTTGAGCGAGGCGCGGGCACTACGCCTGACGATCGTCCATGACCATGTCTTAGCGCGTCAGCTGATAGGCACTACAAAACTCGGCCACGCGGTTCCTATGCAATATTTCCAGCCTGTCGCGAAAGCATTCTTTGCCGCAGGCTTGGCCTAGTCATGGAAGTCCACGACTGCCCAGTTCAAAACTGACCTGGCTCCATGCTAGTGGCAAATGTCGGCTGGCCATCCGTGCCCCAGTGTCTCTGTCAGGCCAACCGCGCAACCGCGGGCCTGGGGCAATCACTCCCCTCGGATCTGCCACCCAGCAACTACGGCAAGTCCTCCGGGCATGACCTTGCAGCCTCTGCTGGCCGGTGCGTGGCGCAGTCCGAGGTTTTGAGGCCGGCAGTGCGGATTTGATTGGTGCAGCCGTTGGAATGCCCTCGTCAGCTAGTCGTCAACTAAGCGCCCTATGTTGAACAGCCGTGCTAACTTGAGCTCGGTTGCGAAACATAGGAGTACGAATCGTCATGTATGGTCGAATTGGTGGCTCATCCGATAGTTACCGCGCGCATAATGCCGGCGAGCAATCGGATGCAGGAAGCGAAGGGTTCGCGGACACATTTGCCCGAATGCACTTATCCGGATCGGAAGGTAGCGGCGCCTCATCATCGGCGGCTCCCCAAGCATACTCCCTCAATTCCCGACCTCCTGTGGTGGAGATCAACAGGACTTCCTTCAGGAGACAGGTGAGGCAATTTCATGGTGATGAAATCACGCACATCGCCGACAATCCTCAAGAGTATTCGGAGTTCGTATCGTCACGAGCCAGGCGCACCGCGGACGTTGCTCAGCAATATGGCATCCGTCGAGATACGGAGCACGCGCGATATTTCAGTTACCAATTGGGAGACCGGAGTGCCGGACTGCTGAGAATGGAAGGCGGATTCAGCATGAACGAGTTCGAATCGGAAAGTTGGCGGGAACAATTTCCTGGTCGAACTGAGGTCACTTCCATAGTGGATCTTCAAGTCGCCCATCCGCTCGTCGAAAATGCGGGCGATATTCTGCTGGAGCATCAACTTCGGATAGACGGCGACCGACCGTTGCTGAATTGGCGTGCGGCTAATCCGGAAGCACAAGCGCGCGCGCAGACGATGGGGTTTGTTGAAGTGGATCATGGCGACCTGGTGCTTGACCCTACGCAGCATCCCGACAAATGGACGAAGAACAGTGCCGGTGAGTGGCAGCGTGCAGGCAAACCTCCACTCTATCTCCACAAAACCGAGGATAGCGACAGCAGCGATAGCGGGTCCGACGACGATTTCATGTGATTTGTCGACCCGCCGCCGAGCCTTGCAACTGGTGACGGTTGCAAGGCTGTTGGCAGTGAATGCTAATTGTCCGGCGACAGCCCCGCCTTAGCGCCAGCGCCGCCGAGCAATCCAGCCCATCTCCCAGACAATAAACTGCGGATGCGCATCGTGGGTGCTTGCGAGCGGATTGTATTCGGGCCGGAACTCCGCCTCTTGGAACCGAGCTCTCCCGAATCCAATTTTCTCCACCACACCGTTGGGTCGTTGCGATGCGCCGATCCCGATCGGATCGGCTATGCCTGCTCCGCGCTCGCAGGAAGACCTTCCGCCTCGATCTTGGCGGCGCGATCTCGGCGATAAGTTGGATGGGAGGCAAGATACGCCGCCACGTCAACAGCCGGTAACGCGACATCGCAAATCGGCCCTGACGGTAGCCGATCGACTCCAATCGCCGGACCGCAACTCGCGCAGCGGCATTCGCGGTTTGGCCAGGAGAAATGCTCGCTGACTCACAGCGTGGCCGGCCGCATTCTGAGTGCCCTGTCATGCAGCCTGCGCCGACGGGAGCTCGGCACGCGAATGGCGTGGTTGGCGGCCAAGCCCTGAGGTCAACAAGGACTTACAGAAAGCGGGGGTGAGTTTGCCGCGATGAATTATGACCTTCTCGCGACCGGACCTAGCATCGGCTTCCTCTCGCTCTCGATTGTAGCCGCGCTGTTCGTTGGATTTAACGTGGCAAGCGGTGAATTCGGAATCAGCCAGCCCTTCCAAGTTTCTGGCCATGACGGGGCGACTCGTGTGGATGTGCACCCACATCGGGCTCGGCATCGCACCATTGACCAGCATCTTGGGCTGCAGCTTCATCTCAAACAGCTTTCCTGGCTCGCCACGCAGCGCGACCGGTGCCTCCGGCGGCATCAATTCGTCGGCATTGCACAAATGTTCCAGGTATTTTTGCGCCGGAAATGCGTAGGTCTTCATGCAATCAGTCGTAATGCCGGCTTTTCCTTCATTCAATGCGTTGGCCTGTCCCAGCACCATGTTCAGCAACCCTTTGAGCTGGTCTGTGCGTTCGTGCACTTTGGGTAGCTGGGTGGAGGTGAGTAGCAGGCGTACATTACGCCCCTGCAACCCGGCGAGACAGGTTTGCATCTCAATGGCCTGGGCTCGCAGGTACTGGGCCACATCGTCCACGACCTTACCGGCCTCCTCAGGCTTCATCTGGCGCACTTGGGAGACGACGCTTTGCTGACCGGCCAGATCGAACTGCAAAAGTTCGTCCAATCGTTTGAGCCGCTCCGTCAATACCTCCATTGACAACGCGGCGCCCCCGATTGTCGAGCCTGCCCCCGACGAACTCGCAGCCACCTCTTGCGCTCTCACCTGTGTACTCGCAACTTGATCCGAGCGCGCGAGAACCTTGGCTGCTGGCACTGTGCCGGCGTTCGCAGCGACTGGTGTTGATGGCTGCCCGGCGGCAGAAGTCCCGGCGCGAGCTGCCGACTTATGCTTTGACTTCCCTTTCCTTCGCGCTGTAGTGCCTTCTGACACTGCAGCCGTACCAGCAGTGTCAGCCGGTATCGCAGCGCCTGCCCTGGCCGGCATCGCAGCGCCCGCCTGGGCCTGTGGCGCCATGATGGCTGACGGCGGAGACTGCAGGTTCAACAAGTGCATGGCATCGTGCGCAGTGATCCATGCATCGTCCACGATCCGTTCGAACAGTTTCAATGGGAGGCCGGCATCTGGGTAGGTATGGCTTAGCTTGGTATGCACCTCGTGCAACGCCAATCCAAAATCCGAAAGCCGCTCCATGATTTTTTCTACAACCGCGCAATCATGAGCGTTGAGTGTTTTGCCATCATCCATTATGCCCTTCGCCAAAGAGAGGGCGCGAAGAGCTTCTTGAGCGGCGCTTGCCATCAGCTGCACCACTCCATTTCGACCGACGAGGAGTTCCTTCAAATCTGGCTCGAACCTGCTCGCCCGCAGTTCAATCTTGGCCCGCGCAAGACCGATCCGCTCACGGACCAGCCAGATCCTGACACTCAGTACCGAGCCGGCACGCAGCCGCAGTGCGCACCGCTCGGCTTCCCGCATCACGGGCGTTCCACTGGATAGGCTAGCGGTGGCAGCGCAGGCGGATCGCTGCCGTTCGGAGCGCCATGCCTTTTTTTCCCACCACTTAATTGCCGCCGTATGGTGGTTCTCCACATTTAAAATCAACAGCTCCTGCCGGTCCGCCTGGGAGTAGGAGTAGAGTTTATCGACCATACCTGCCGCTTTCTTGGTCTTTTTGTCCAATTTCGTGATCGTCGACAGGCCAAGTTTGTCTACTTCATTCGCGGCGTCGCACACGATCTGGCAACATCTACGCACCTTGTCGTCTGGCATAATTGTCTGCGCCTCAGCCGCAGGCAGGCTAGCGCGGTACTCCAGAATTGCTGAGGCTGCATCGACGACCCCACTGATCAGCTCCACCGCCTCCTCGGGGACGTCGGTTTTCCTGGCCGCAGCCTCGCAATCAGTCAGTTGTTGAACAAGACTGTTCATTCTGAGCTGTGTCGGACTGATATCTTTATTTGACGATGAGCTGGTGCCTTCCACCTGCGCGGTTGATAGTTGGCTACCGACCGGCGCCATGGCTTCGCCCTCAGACATGGAGGGAGAACCGCGCCGCCTTGCGGCTGCGCCACGTGGCGCTACGGTTCCGCGTGGTGGCGCAGCGGCTCCACGTGGCGGTGTGTTCAGGATTTGATCTTCGCCAATCGAGGCGCCTGGCAGACTTTCGCGGGCATCGCCTGGACCGCGCGCAACTGGAAGGGAGGAGGGCCTCCTATCGGCGTCCCCAGAGCGCATCTGCTCCACAACGGAATCGAATGACTGTCCACCTTCTCCCGCAGCAAGACTTGATTGCGAAAGGGAACTGCTCGCCCGCCCCGCGCGGCTGGCTCCAGTTTCAGCCTGCGATTTCCGTGGTCGGCCAATGCCCTTCATATTGCGTCTCCGTAGTAGGCGAGAATGTGCTGCTATTGTGCTGGCGGCTGACGAGACCAGCGGCATCTTTCGGTTAACGTCACGGTCAGCCAGACCCGCGACGGCGTAATGTTCCCGCCAAAGTGCTTCTCAGTAGCAGGCCAAGATTGGCCCGAGCTCACAGGACTTTCGCAACGTTGCCATCGATGTCCTGAGATTATCAGCGCTTCAGTCCGCCGATTTCCAGGAACAGCGAATGAAATCAGACCAACTCGGCTAGCTCCCCTTCCTAGACACGTGCCTGACGATTTTATTGATGCGTCACTCCTCTCGTTCGCCACCGACAAAGTCACACATTTGCTTCAGAGAAGCGTGTGCGTTGCGTATCACGCGGACCATTTCGATCTATAGTTACAAAAAGTGTCGAGACGGGACCTTTGGATCCGAAGGTCAGGCACGGCCGGCCTAGATAGACCGCTTGGCTGACGATTAGCTGACGATGGGAGTTCTCACGAACAGGGCAAGAAAATCCGACCGCTTCAAGCTTTCGATATGGTGAGAAGAGGATCCGCACCGGCCTCCCAAAGCCGGCAGACCATCCCATGTTCGTACGGTCGCCGACCTTCTCGAAGCCAATGAGCTCACCGCGCCGGGCCGTGATGTGCAGGCGAGAGAATGGTGATGCAAAGACCGAGTTCCTGCTCGTTGCGTGCGCCCGTGGAGCCAGCAAGAATACGGTCATTGCGGTCATGCAGCACGTGGACCGTGTCTCCTGTTCGACACCACAGCATCGAGGATGCAAACGAGCTGCTGCGGCTGCCATTCGGTCGCGGCATGCGTGGACGGCGGGATTGGCCGAACAGCCGAGATCGTGGTCGACTGTTCGATGCGAGAGCAACATCCTGCAGAGCATACGTTTTTGCGCTGGCCGGTTTTTGTCAAAAGCCGTCAGGTTCTCGAAAGCTCCCGCCCTTAGCTTGATCGAGGCTAACCTTTAACACGTCGCCGCCAATGGCAAATGCCGGAGTACCTGATGATAGCAGCAATTGGGAGTGGAGTTGGCAACCTCGGGACTTCCTTGATCCGAAAGGGCCATGGGGATTCGAAATCCGAGCATTCTGGTGATGGCAAGCCGGCTGATGGCAATGATGGCAAGCCAGCTGGTGGGAATGATGGCAAGGCAGCTGGCGGGAACGATCGGGCGGATAACCGGACCGTTTCAAATGATCAACTTCAAGACAACTCACAGTCTGCAGCACAAAGTGAAGCCTTCCAAAGTATCCTGCGATCGTTCGCGTTCCAATTCGCGAACGATGCGATGGCTGAGGCCGATGAAGCTTTGGATGACACAGAAGATGCCTGACGCGGGAAATCCGGCGTGAGGTCATACAGGCCGTTATTGACGGCACAACTCCAACAGAAAAAGGAATGATCATGGCTGCAGTTGATAATAATAAAAAATCAGGCAATACCAATACCAGTAGCGCCGGCAATACCGATAAAACTAACAGTGGCACTCCCGGCAATACAAGCGGAGCTGATGCTACTGCTTTTCAGGCGCAAGTGCAGGAACTAACCAATGTTAGCTTGGAGGCGACGAAAAGGAGTGTCCAGTTGCGCACTCTAACGACCAATCTCCAGACCATCAAGAAGGCCGCCGACGAACGCGTTTCGTAATGTCGGAAGCGGGTTTTAGACTGCCCCCTAGCGCGTCTCCTTATTGACGCGACGTAGTCCCGAAATGAGCCGCATGGCAATTGCCATGCGGCTTCTATCC
>NZ_RZQE01000530.1:0-3764 GCF_004022955.1 Mesorhizobium sp. M7A.F.Ca.US.002.01.1.1
TTCCACGTATCATAAGCTTGATCAAACAATACTCAAGGCGGAAGCTGTAGCAGATCAGCGGCCGGCAGCGCCGCCGGGACGAGATACGGATACGGAGCGGAAGAAGTGTTCATAGTCGACTGCGACTGTCATAATTACTGGTCAAGCGCTACTGTGTTGGAGCCCTATCTCTCCGGCTTGTGGAAAGACATGTTCATCGAGGGCGAGAAAACAGGGCCCGTTGGGGCCTTTCCGCATGGTCATCGGCCCTGGTTCCACCCGCAGGACTTTTCCCGCAAGGACATCCGTCCGAAAACGGAAGCCGACAACTATCTCATCATGAAAGAGAAGCACCTCGACAAATACAAAGTCGACGTGGCGATCCTGACCGGCGATGAGCCTATCGAGGCGTCGACCCTGGCTAACCCTTACTATGCCAGCGCTCTGGTCAGCGCTTACAACGATTATCAGATCGATCAGTGGTTGCCGAAAGACGATCGGTTCATGGGCTCGATCATCATCGCGCCACAGGATCCGAAGCTCGCTGCCGCCGAGATACGCCGTCTTGGCAGCCATCCGCGCATGGTCCAGGTTCTCGCCTCCCAGGGGTCCGTCAAGCCGTATGGCGACCCGTTTTACCATCCGATCTACGAAGCCTGCGCGGAAGTGGGGTTGCCATTCGCCATTCATCTGGGCGGGCATGGCGGCGTGAATTCAACTGCCATTGCTCCTGCTCCGACGACATTCTTCTGGGAAACGCATGCCATTCTGCACATGTCGGCGATGTCGCACGTGGCAAGCATGATCGCCCATGGCGTCTTCGAGAAATGGCCGGACCTCTACTTCGTGATCATCGAGTGCGGCGTCGCCTGGGTTCCATCGGTCCTTTGGCGCCTGGACGCCGACTACAAAGCGCTGCGCAAGGAGACGCCATGGCTGAAGATGCTGCCGTCTGAATATTGCCGGCGCAACATCCGCTTTTCCACGCAGCCGCTGGAGCAGCCTGCAAACATCCAACATCTCTGGTCCACGCTCGAAGCGATGGACGGCGAAAACACGCTGATGTTTGCATCAGACTATCCGCACTGGGATTACGACGATGCCAACACGCTGCAAATCCCTCCTGCATGGAAGAGCAAGATCATGGGACTGAACGCGCTGGAAGTCTACAAACGCATCCCCCGCGCGCAAGCCGCGAATGCCGCCTGAGGAAGCATACGATGCCCGAGAAGACATATATCTGCCGCGTCGACGAGATCGAAACAGGGTCTCCGTTCATCGCCAAGATCCGCAGCCTTTCGGTCGGGATTTTCCGCATCGGAGATTCATTCCACGCGCTGCTGAATGTCTGTCCGCACCGCGGCGCTCCGCTTTGCGAGGGGCCGCAATGCGGCACAACCGCGCCCGTTGAACAGGCGCAATTCATCTATCATCGCGAAAACGAGATCGTTCGATGCGCCTGGCACGGGTGGGAGTTCGACATCAAGTCAGGCGCGGCCTTGGTCGATCCCTCCGTTCGCGCGCGCACATTTCCAGTCACCGTCGAAGCCGGCGGCATTTACGTGACGGCCTGATTGGCGCAAGCCGATTGGGATTGGAAAAATTCGAAGGAAAGGTGGCGGAGCCAATAAGCAGATTTGTTAGCCGGTGCTTGACGAGAAAGAACGCGGGGAACTCCGCAATGGGAGAGTCAAATGTCAGAATCTGAATACAAGCTTGGTATCGCGCAAAGCCTGATCGGAGGCGGCAAGGTTTCCCGCCGCGACTTCATTCATCTTGGGCTGGCCGCGGGCCTGACCGTTGCCGCCGCCGACCGGCTGTTCGTGAGCACGGCGCGGGCCGAACCGATGCAGGGCGGCTTCGCCAAGCTCGGCATGGCTCATGGCGCGACGACGGACTCGATCGATCCGGCCGGCTACCCCGACACGTTCACACAAACCGCATTTTCGGGCTCGCTGTCCAACAGCCTCACTGAGGTCGACGCCAAAGGCAATGTCCAACCGGACCTCGCCGAGAGCTTTGAAACTTCGGATGGAGCCAAAACCTGGGCCTTCAAGCTGCGCAAAGGCGCAACCTTTCACAACGGCAAGACCGTGACGGCGGATGACGTCGTGACCTCCTTGCAATATCACATGGGCAAGGACACCAAATCGGCGGCGAAGTCGCTGTTGGACTCCGTCGCCGATGTCAAGGCGGACGGCCCGGAAACGGTGGTCTTCTCGCTCAAGAGCGGCAACGCCGATTTCCCTTACATCATGAGTGACTACCATCTGGTCATCATGCCGGCCAAGGACGGCAAGGCGGATTGGGCTTCAGGCGTTCGCACCGGTGCTTTCGTCCTCGAGAATTTCCAGCCCGGCGTTTCGGCCAAGCTCAAGCGCAATCCAAACTACTTCAAGAATGGCAAGCCCTATCTCGACGAGGTGGAGTTCATCGCCATCACAGATCTCGCCGCTCGCATGGCGGCGCTATCCACGGGGGAGGTGGACTATATCGGCCGCGCCGACCTCAAGACGCTCGGCATGTTGAAACGCAATCCCAAGGTGGAAATCGTCGAGGTCACTGGCTACGGGCACTATACCTTGCCGATGAATGTCACGATGCCGCCGTTTGATAATCCGGACGTGCGAATGGCATTGAAATGGGCGATCAATCGCCAAGAAATCGTCGACAAGATCTTTCTTGGCCACGCCACTGTGGCCAACGACAACCCGATCGCGCCGGCCATCAAATTCGCCAAGGATCCGCAACCGCAACACAGCTTCGATCCGGAAAAAGCCAAGCACTACCTGAAAAAGGCCGGAATGGAGAACCTGAAGGTGGACCTCTCGGTGGCCGATGCCGCCTTTGCGGGGGCGGTGGATGCGGCTTCGCTCATTCGCGAAACGGCAGCCCAATGCGGCATCGACGTCAATGTCGTGCGTGAGGCCGAGGACGCTTATTGGGACAATGTCTGGCTGAAGAAACCCTGGTGCGCTTCCTATTGGAGCGGTCGGGCAACCGCCGACTGGATGTTCACGCAAGCCTTTGCCGCGGACTCCAGCTGGAACGAAACGTTCTGGAAAAATCCCCACTTCAACGAATTGCTTGTCCAGGCACGCGCCGAGACGGACGAAGCCAAACGAGCGGCGATGTATGCCGAGATGCAGCAACTAACCCACGATGACGGCGGCAGCATCGTGCTGGTCTTCAACAATTTCGTCAGCGCCCAATCCAAAAAGCTCGCACACGGTGATGTGGCGCCCAACTGGGAGAACGATGGACTGAAAATGGCCGAACGCTGGTGGATCGCCACGGCATGAGATGGCGGGCCGGAGCCGCGATGGTTTTGAGGCTCCGGTCAGCTGGCTCCGAGTGCAGGGTTGCCGCCCAAAGGGAAACGCCACGCACATGAACCCCGTCGCAAGAACGGTCCTGCAGCGCCTTGGCCTCGGTCTGGTCACTTTGTTTATCGTGTCCATCATCATCTTCTCTGCGATCGCGATGCTCCCAGGCGACTTCGCCAAGGCCACGCTCGGGCAGTCGGCGACGCCCGAAACGGTCGCCGCGTTCCAGCGGGAGATCGGCATCGATCGTCCGCCTGTCGAGCGCTACTTCGCTTGGGTCGCCCAGATGCTCCATGGCGATTTCGGCTCTTCGTTTGCGAGCCGCACCGGATATCGGCGTACCGTGGCCGAGATCATCGCACCCCGCCTCTACAACACGATGTTCCTTGCAGCAGTGACGGCGCTGATAGCCGTTCCCCTGGCCTTGGGGCTTGGCATTCTGGCTGCGCTGTACCGCAA
>NZ_RZQE01000531.1:0-3755 GCF_004022955.1 Mesorhizobium sp. M7A.F.Ca.US.002.01.1.1
GGGCCGCTGGCCGTAATAGCGCTCCAGCTTGTCCATGAACACCTGCATCTTTTCCAGCACCTTTTCGCGCGACGGCCGCCGCTTGCAGCTGGACTCGCCGTTCCACTCGACGTCGATCACCGGCGGCAGCGCGCCTTCGACCCTGGGCACGTTGCGGATGAACCAGTCCGCCTGCTCGCCCGCCGTGCGGCACCAGTAGAAGAAATGGTAGGCGCCGCGCTTCAAGCCGGCGGCGTCGGCGTTGCGCCAGTTTTTCATGAACATCGGATCGAGGTGGTCGCCACCGTCGGTCGCCTTGATGTAGGCGAAGTTGGCGCCCTGCGCCCGCAGCTTGTCCCAGTTGACGTTGCCTTGCCAACGCGAGACGTCGACGCCGTGCACTGCAAGGCGGCGAGGCGAACCCTTGCCGAAATTGATCGGCTTGGCGTCGCGAAAACCGTAACGGGTGAGCGGCCCGGCAAGCATGGCCGGTGCCGCGCGCGTCAACAGCTTGGGCGGCGACACCAAGGCTGCCGGCTCGACCGGCAGCCCGCCGACATCAGGCACTTGGGGATCAGGCGCATCAGGTGCGGCAAACACCCCCGTCTCTTCCTCCTCCGCCAAGCCGAACGGGCGCGTTTTTTCCCCCGGACCGTTGTCAGACATGGGAGCCAGTCCGGCCCTTGCCGCCCTGTTGCCCCTTGCCGCCGAAGCAGCGGCGATCGGTGCCGGCGGCCGGATCACGGAACTGGTGGTCTCGTTGGAGGGTTTCTGCAAATCCAGCGCATCGACGCCGGCCGTTGACGAGCAGCCGGCAAGGCATAGCGATGCTATCAAAAAACTGACGACGCCCGGAATCCGCATCTGGACCTGTACTCAAAACACAACAGACCGAGGGCGAAACGACAGCCGACGGACAAACCGGATCAGTTATGAATGAGAAATTACCAATAAAGTTTGAATCAAGTTTTTTTCGCCATACCGCATGCGGGTAAGCGCGGTGGAAACTGGCTCAGGATTTCCTGAAGACGCCGATCATCGGCCCGAGATTCCAGTAGTCGTCTTTGCGGCCGATGGCAGGCGCAAACAGGCTGGATATCGTGCCGTCGAGGAACAGCGCGTTATCGCAACCGAGCGCGTCGCGGAAAAGCCGGGCGAAGGCATGGAAGGTCACCGTGCCATTCGAAATCGCAAAGACCGCGACGCCATCCTTTCGCACCCCGACACCGTCGCGGGTTTTCCGCGAAGTGCCGTCGGCCTGGAATTTCGGATGCAGCTTGCCGTCGATCACCAGCATCGGCCCCGATTGCGTCGCATAGTCGACGGTCGGGCGCCTCTTCACGAAGTCCCTGGTGGCGCGGACCGCGGCCCTGCCGTCGCGTATGTAGAAAATGCCGTTCGGCTGCAGGGAAAAGTTGCCGCTTCCCGAACCCGTTTTCACCGACGCCATCTCCTGGCCGCGCTCGACATAGAGACCGACCGGCGCGAGGTTCGGGTGATACATGCCGGCATTGATGCCGAACAGCATCGTGCGCCCGATCGCCTGTTGCGCGGCATGCAGATTGTGCAGCGACTGAAACGGCTTGCCCGCCGCATCCTTCCAGAACAGCTCGAGCTGATATCGTTTCGGATCGACCTCGCAAACGAGATAGCTGGTCGCCTCGAAGGTGAAGTCCCGGCATGGCGGCAGCGAGACAACCCACTGGCCGAACGACGCGCCAAGCGCCGCCACCGACGGCAGCGCCCCCTTGGCCATCGCCAGCAACAGTGGCACCGATTGCAGGAGGGTCAAAAAATCCATGTGCGTACCGGAATCGAAGTTCGAGGTCCGGTACGGATATAGCCCGTTTCAAGCGATACTGTGGAACTGCCTCAGACGAGCCATCCCATGGCGACGCTCGACAACAAGACGATGCCGAGCAGGCCGCGATAGATGACGAACGGCCAAGCCGAGAAACGCTCCAGCACGCGCATCAGCCCCCATATGGCGAAGAAGGCGGAGATCGACGCGACGACCAGCCCGACAGCAAGCACCGACCAGCCATGGGCGTCGAGATGGACCTTGTGCAGTTCCCAGAGTTCCTTGAGGCCGGCGAGCGCGATGGCAGGCAGCCCGAGCAGGAACGAGAAGCGCGCCGCTTCGGCCCGCTTGAAACCGAGCCCCAGTGCCGCTGTCAGGGTCGAGCCCGAGCGCGAGACGCCGGGGACAAGCGCGCCGATCTGGGCGATACCGACGAGCAGCGCATCGGTCAGTGACGCATCGCCCATGCTGCGCCGGTGACGGGCGAAGATCTCGGCCAGCGCCAGCAGGATAGCCATGGCGATGCAGGCCCAGCCGATCACCGTCAGGCTACGCAGCGGCGAATTGCAGGCGTTGAGCAGGCCCGACAGCGCAACGCCGGCGATGACGATGGGGATCGTCGCCAGCACGATCCAGAGCGCCAGCTTGAAATGCCGGTCGGCGAAATCGCGTCGCGCCAGAGCGTCGAGCGATCCAAACAGGATATCCCTGACGTCGCTCCAGAAATAGCTGACCACCGCGGCAAGGGCCGCAAGCTGCATGGCGGCGGAGAAGGCGGAGCCAGGATCCTGCCAGCCGAGCACGGCCGGCACGATGCGCATATGGGCAGTCGAGGAAATTGGCAGCAGTTCCGTGATGCCTTGCACCACGCCGAGGAACGCCACCTTGGCGAACCCCAGGCCGACGAAGCCCGTGTCGAGGCCTTGGGTGCAGATATCGGCCAAAATCGAATTCCATGCATGAGAGATCGGAGTTGGGTGGACCGACCCAAGGTCAATCCCGGGCAAGCCTTATCGTCATGGGCCGGATAATCAATTTACGGATTTGTAAGCTGGCACGCCGAGGTGCACGCCGTTCGAAACCGGCCCACCTTGGGGCCGGCTTGAGGCACACAGGGAAAATCGCAAAGCGACTACGGGCAGAGCCAGAGTTTCTGGCATGTCCTGGCGATCACATGCGCCGGCGGCACTTCGGGCTCATCGGTCGAAGGCCGGCGAGCCCGTTCGAGCAGCATGCGCACCTGTTCGGGACGCACACGATCGCGCTCCATCACAAGCAGGACCATCGGATCGCTCAAAAGCTCGTCCAGGGTGCTGATGCTGTCGTTCATCCGTCGTCTCCTCGAATGCCGTACCCGCGACCCTTAAATAGGACGACAAAGATGGCTCGCCAATGACGCTTTGCCGGCTATCTCGTGTCGATTTGGATTAAATTTTGGCCATGCTTGCGCTCTTCCCTTCCCCTGGCGCTGCGCGTCGATCCACCTTCTTCCACAACAAGGGGAGAAGGGAAAAATTAGCCTGGCGGAGGGGCGCCTTCGTATTTCGGCAGGCCGTCATCAAGCACCAGCCAAGGCTGCTTCGAGGCCGTGAAAATATGCATTTGCGGCTTGAAAACCGTGGGATCGTCGAGCGAACCGGTGGTGATGCCGATAATGCCTGCGGAATCACGTCGGGAGAACAGCGTTGTGCCGCAGCTCGGGCAAAAGCCGCGCTTGAGATCCGGTGAAGAGCCTATAGTCGCCAGCGGCCCATCGATCGTCACGTCCTCGATGCGAAACAGCACGCGTGCGTTGAAGGCGGCGCCGATCGCCTTCTGGCAAAGCCGGCAGTGGCAGACGCGTTCGTTGATGGGAGCCGCGTCCGCGCGGTAGCGCACCGCCTTGCACAGGCATCCGCCCTCATATCTTGCCATTGTCTGGATCCACTGGTGGGAGAGAATAGGCGCGCAACGTATCGGCGGAGGCGGGTTGGGC
>NZ_RZQE01000532.1:0-3743 GCF_004022955.1 Mesorhizobium sp. M7A.F.Ca.US.002.01.1.1
CGCCGGCATCGGCTCGGCCCTGATGCGCCATGCCATCGCCGAGGCGGCACGTCTTGGCCATGCCGCGATCCTTCTGGTCGGCGATGCGCCCTATTACGCGCGCTTCGGCTTCTCGGCCGAGAAGACCGGTTCGCTTGCCATGCCGGGACCCTATGAGCGGCACCGCCTGCTGGCGCTGGAACTGGTGGAAGGCGCGCTTGACGGCGTGCACGGCACGCTGAGGGCGGCCGGCCGCAAGCTGAAGGCGCAGGAATTGATATCGGCGGCCTGAGATACGAAGCCGCCAGCATTTCACGCAAAAACGCCGCCCGAAAAGGCGGCGTTTTTTCGCGATTGGTGGGCGCCACCTTGGGCGCCTGCATGCCTTCAGCCGATCAGCTGGCTGAGCGCCATGGCAACGGTCATGTCGCCTTCGACCTTTATCTTGCCGGTCATGAACGCCATTGTCGGGTTCAGGTCGCCAGCGATCAGCGAATCGAGATCGTCGAGCGAGAGCTTGATGGTGCAGTCGGTGGGTGCATCGGTGTTCGAGACGGTTGCGCCGTCGATGACGATGACGCCGTCGCTGCCGGTGTCGAATTTCACGGAACGATCGAACCCGCTGCTGGCCACGCGCGACTTGATCTTCTCGGCAATCTCCTGAACGCTCACGCTGTTCTCCTTGTCTGGTTGCATCTGTCTCGCAACGGCGCTTCGATCCAGCCGAAGCCCGTGCCGCGGTTTCGCGATCACGGTCGCTGCCGCATATAGCTTTGGGTTGACGTTTACGTCAACGCGAATTCAGGCGGTTGGTTCCTGCCGTTGCGGCAGGCGAGCCTGGAGGAGGCCGGGAATGCGAGCCCGGCAACTCAGTGTTCCTTGAACGCCTTGGTCATTTCGCTCGCCGTCTCGCTTTTCTTGCGGCGCAGCCAGTTGTCGCGGATTTCGTCCTTCGACAGGAAATTGACCTGGTCGATCAGAACCTCATGCACCAAAGGCGCCCCGACACGCGTGTTGACGGTATCGCGGATCGCGGCGCGGAAGGCATCGAGATCGATCGTCGCCTTGTTGGTGAAGTCGATCTGCGGATTGGAATAGAGGTAGGAATAAACCTGGTCGGTGATCAGCGCTTCGGCGGGAATGGACAGTTTCTTGATCTGCTCGGGTTCGACCGTGTAGACAAGCTTGGTCAGGAAATAGCCGCCGATCTCGGAATCGCGGATCAGCGGCACCGAAATGATGTCGGTCTTGACGTAGTCGAGGCCGCCCAGCATCGGCTTCGGCGTTTCGCCGACACCGCGCTCGCCGGCCGCCTGGAAAGAATAGAATACGGCGCCCAGCGTTGCGGCGCAGATCCAGACGGCGATGGCGATGACCTTGATCATCGGGCCTTGTCAGTCCCTTGGTCAGTCCCTTGCAATGGCAACGCGGCACGGCGCCGTTGCCGAGGCAGGATCTCCGATGTGTCGCCTGTGTTCGCCATCACGCCTTTATCCAGCCGAACTCGCCGGCGGAATAGGTGCCGTCGGTCTCGGCGCGCTGGATGGCGTGCCGCAGCAGGCTGGCGACTTCGTTGACCGCGCTGAGATGCGCCAGGATCGCCGCTTCGTTCTTCGCCAGCTTCTGGCGCAGCCGGGTCAGGCCCTCGCGGTGCTGCTCGAGGAATTCGGCTTCGCTGCCGCCCTTCATGGCGCGGGTCAACTCGTAGAGGTAGCGGCTCTTGCGGGCGTTCGATGCCTTGAGATCATAGTTGGTGGCGTTGCGGATGCCTGCCGTCTCTTCCTCGACCACTTCCTCGATGCGGCCGATGATGGCGGCGAGATTGCCGGGCCGCGCGAACGGGATCGGCGCTTCCGATGTGGTCGTGCGTGCTGGCAGGTTGGGGGTGGATTCCGAAAAGTCGGCCATGGCGTTTCCCAGTTTAGATCTTGATATTTGTTTTTATGGTCGTCTCGTCACCGGTCATCGATCCCGCAGCCTTGCGCTGCAATTGATGGACCAGCGAGGTCGACAGGCTGTTTTGCTGGTCGACCTCGGTCTTTTCCGGCCCGCCCGAAACCGGACCGACGGGCACGACGCGCTTGCCTTCGAGATAGTGGTCGGCGAGCATCGATTTGGCGATGCCGATGCCGCCGCGTTCGGCCATTACGTCGGCCACCCGCTCTGCAAGCTGCGATTTCCACATGTCGCCGGCCAGGCCCTTGCCGTAGACGCCCTCGGTGTCCTTGGGCAGCATGTTCTGGATGAAGGTCTGCAGCACCATCGCCTCGAACTTCTTGAATTTCTTGGCCGGGTCGGTTGCGGCGGCGGCCTTGTCGGCTGTGGCGCGCGACAGGATCGCGCCGGCATCGACGGAAGCGGCTGTGTCGAGTGAAAATGTGCCCGTAGCGCCGCCGGCCCGCTTTGCCAGCGCGGCGCGGGCGGTCTCGATATCCGCCGGGTCGACGGCTCGGGCCACATCCATAACGATGTCGCTGGGTGGAGAAATCGCCAAGAAAGTCCGCCTTTTACCGGTTTTCCCTGACCAGACCATGCCTCAACAAGCTTGTGGCAGGCTTGCGGGAAGGAGAGGGAGCGGAGTGCGGGGGATCGGATCGAAGCTGCCGGCCGAGGGGCGGATTTCCGCCTCAGCCTCACTCCTTGACCGCCCCCGTCATCGAGGAGACGTAGTGCTCGACAAAGAATGAATAGAGCACCACCACCGGCAGGGAGCCGATCAGCGCGCCTGCCATCAGGGCTCCCCATTCATAGACGTCCGAACGTACCAGCTCGGTAAGCACGCCGACCGGCACGGTTTTGTTTTCGGACGACTGGATAAAGGTCAAGGCGTAGATGAATTCGTTCCATGACAGGGTGAAGGCGAAGATGCCGGCGGAGATCAGGCCGGGCACCGACAGCGGCAGAACTATCTTGGTCAGGATTTGCCAGCGGCTCGCTCCGTCGATCAGCGCGCATTCTTCCAGTTCGAAGGGTATCGAGCGGAAGTAGCCCATCAAGAGCCACGTGCAGAATGGAATGAGGAACGTCGGATAGGTGAGGATCAGTGCGAACGGCGTATCGTAAAGGCCGAGGTTGAACACCATTACCGACAGTGGAATGAACAGAATCGAGGGCGGCACGAGATAGGCCAGGAAGATCGCCAAGCCGACCTGCCGCGCCCCGGAAAACCGCAAGCGCTCGATCGCATAGGCAGCGAACACCGCCGCCAGCAGCGACAGGAAAGTTGAGGCGGTCGAGATGATGATCGTGTTGAGGAGCCAACCCGGATAGGACGTCTCGAAGAGCAGATACCGAATATGCTCGAGCGTCGGATGGACGACCCAGAACGGGTTGAAATTGGCATAATCCGTCATCTCGAGATTGGGTTTCACCGCCGTGATCGTCATCCAGTAGAACGGGAACAGCAGCACGATGACGAAGATCAGGAGCGGCAGATAAACGGTCACCACGCGCCGGGGCAGGCTCTGAAGATAGCCCATGCCGCCTTCATCCGTGTTCGGACGGTTGCTCGTTTCGATCGCGGCCATGTCAGTCTCCACCGCCCTGCTGCCATTTACGACGTTGCAAGCCGAAATAGCTGAAAAGGATCGCCGCAAGCAGGAACGGGATCATCGCCACCGCGATCGCGGCTCCCTCGCCAAGCTGGCCGCCGGAAATGCCGCGCTGGAACGAGAGCGTCGCCATCAGATGGGTGGCATTCACCGGCCCGCCGCGAGTCAGCACATAGATCAGCTGGAAATCGGTGAAGGTGAACAGGACCGAAA
>NZ_RZQE01000533.1:0-3709 GCF_004022955.1 Mesorhizobium sp. M7A.F.Ca.US.002.01.1.1
CGTTTGACCGGCTCGCACGCGCTGTCCTTCGCGCACCTCGATCGAGCGGACGATCGCCGTCTCGAGCGGCTGCACCAGAATATTCGGCGATTGCGACACCACGAGCCCTCTGGTGGAGACGACCTGATCGACCGGTATGAGCCCTGAGAGTGTTATCAGGGCAACGACCATGCTTGAGATGATCCAGACCATGCCGCGCGCCATTCGTGGGACGGGCGCATTGGCGATGGCCGTCGACGGCCATTGGAATTCCAGGATGACGGGCATCGTCGGATCGCTCGGCTCTGTCCGGCGCCGGACGGGAAGACTGGAATGGGTGATGCTGCTCATGGGCGCCCCGAAGCCGATGCTCACACAAGTCTCGGCGGCACAGCGGCCAGACGAGCTTGGCGGTTGTCAAGATGCCGGTTCTGCTGCATCCAAAGCTGGCGGTAGAGCGCGCATCGTTCGAGCAGGGTCGCATGCGGCGCGACATCGAGCACCTGGCCCTGATCCATGACCAGGATCTGGTCGCATTCGGTCAGCGAGGAAAGCCGGTGCGAAACAATAATCATCGTGCGGCCCCTAGCGATGCGCATGAGATTGGCGCTGACCACCGCCTCGCTCTCCGGATCAAGCGCGCTGGTCGCCTCGTCAAGGATCATGACGGTCGGATCGTGGATGAGCGCGCGCGCAATCGCCAGCCGCTGCTTTTGACCACCCGACAGGTTGGGCGAACCTTCCTCAATATAGGTGTCATAGCCGTTGGGCATGCGTTCGATGAATTCTTCGGCGCCGGCAAGGTGAGCGGCTCGCATGGCGTCGGAAAGGGTCAGGCCGGGGCGCCCGGCGATGATGTTGTCTCGAATGGACCCGCGGAAAAGGAAATTGTCCTGGAGGACCACGCCGAGCCCCTGGCGAAGGTGACGCAGGTTGATTTCCTTGAGGTCGACGCCATCCAGCTTGAGAAAACCGCTGTAATCGCGATTGATCCCCTGCAGAAGCCGCGCAATTGTCGATTTCCCCGAACCGCTGCGCCCGACGATGCCGAACATCGTCCCTGCTGGAATGTCGAAGTTGACCCGGTCAAGCGCTGGCGTGTTGGTGCCGATGTAGGTGAAGGTCAGATCACGGAAACTGATCTCGCCAACGAGCTTCGGTCTCAGACCTGTGGAATTCGAACTGCTTTCCAGGGGCCGGTTGAGGACGGATCCTGCCTCGCTGATTGCCGCCCCTACCTCCTCGAAGTCCTCGACCAGTCGAGCAAGACCGACGAGAGGCTGTGCGACGCGTTGGGCGATCATCATGAATGCGAACAAGCTGCCGACCATGTAGCCAGACGTGTCGCTCATCGCCAGATAAGCTCCGATCAGCATGGTGCCGAGGACCATCGCACGCTCGATTGGCGTGACAAGCGTCTGCGGCCAGTTGGCAAGCTGCCCGAAGGCAAGGCGCGCCCTGCCCGCTTCCGCCACCCGCTCGTCCCAAAGCGCCCTGCGTTGCGGTTCGAGACCGAGCGCCTTCACCGTCTTGATGCCGACGACGGTTTCGCCGAGCGCCGCCGCCTTCCAGGTCTCGGCATCGACCACTTGCTGGTAGCGGCGGCGCAACGGCGCGAGAAAGGCGAAGATGATCAACATAATTACGCCCGCGCAGCCAAGCACCATCCAGCCCAGCGTGGCGTTGATATAGAACATCACCGGGATCAGCACGCAGAGCGTGATCAGATCCAGGAACGTGCTGAGGAGTTTTCCGGTGAGGAATTCGCGGATGCGATAGATCTGCGCGAGATGGTACATCGTCTCGCCGGCCGGATGACGCTCGAAATAATCAAGTGGCAGACGCAGGAGCCTGCTGAAAACATGCAAGTTCAGTTTGGTATCCAGGCGGGCGCCGACGACGTTGATGATCAGCCGTCGGGCGTGACCGAGGAGCGTCTCGTAAACGAACAGGACGGCAATTGTGGCCGACAGGAGCACGAGGGTTGAAACGCTGTTGAACTGCAGCACCTTGTTGACCAGTGTCATGACCATGAGAGGCGGCAGAACGGTAAGGAGGCTGAGCGTGAACGAGGCGATACCGATGTCACGCATAGAACGGCTTTCGAACCGTACCAGGTCGATCAACCAACCGAGGGTGAAAGGCGCATCGGCCGCGATATAGGATCGCGCTGGACGCAACAGCACGGCCTCACCCGCCCACACCTGCGACAGCCGCAACTCGTCGATGGCGATGGCTTCGGCATCCTCGGGCGCATCCGCACTTTTGAGGAAGACGACATTCCGCTCTGGACTGGCCCCGGTGAGGAGACCTGCGCCACCGTCATTGAACAGCAGGACGACCGGTCCCGTGTGCTCGAAGCGCAGAAGATGCGACCAGCGGATGCGGAGCGCACGCGACCACATGCCGCCGTTCTGGGCCCATTGCGAGAGATCGGTCGCGTTTGGAACCGGGCTTGCGCTCGCCACCTTGAACTCGTTCGGGTCGAGTTCGACGCCATGGTAGCGGGCGACGCGTAGCACCGCCTTGAGGCGCGGGGCAATCCGGTCGAACTCGGCGGGTCCGCCGGGTGCCCTCCCCGCCTCGCTCTGGCTGCCAACCTTGCCAGTCGCCTCTGCGTCCACGCGGATCGAGGTTGGCCGTGCATCGGCGTTCAGAGGTATGCTCACCATGCACTTCCCCTCCGGCCCACAAGCGAGGGTTCAAGGATGCTCCGGGCAAGCCGTCCCAGCCGGGACTGCTGACAAAACGCACTATATTCCAAATAGGCCAGCCGCACGGGCCCTTTGCCCGCCTGGAAATGGTGAACGCGCGGCACTTGCGTTCCCGCAAGGGCCGCGCGTTCTTTCTTCAACCTGGACTCAGTCATTAGGTTTCAGAATATCCTTCATTGCCTTCTTCAGCGTGTCGTCGGTGTTAGTGTATCCGGCGCCTTGCTTGCCCTTGTCAGAAGTCAAGTCGGACGTTGCACCGGATGTCTTGTTCTGGTTCGGGCTAAGGCCCTTGATCGTATTGAGAACGTTCAAGAGATCGCTCGTCACCGAACCCCCAGCCAGGCCAACAAGCTGCCGGAACGAGGCTTGGCTATCGGTGTCGCTGCTGGTGGTCGGGCCCGATTGCAAGAACTGCTTGGAGTCCTTGAGTCCGAGCGTATCGGCCGAGACCTTGGCGTGGTTGCCGTTACCTGGCGAGCCATCGTTGTCGGACCCGTCATTGCCATGCCCCTTGCCTGGGTTGCTGCTGTCGCTTCCATCAGGATCGTTGCCGCCACCGTTGTTGCCATGATCGCGGTCACCGGTCCCGCCGCCCGAGCCAGTCGCACCTGTCGGACCTGTCGAACCGGTGGCTCCGGTTGAGCCAGTCGAACCTGTAGAGCCTGTTGCTCCAGTCGAACCGGTCGAACCTGTAGAGCCGGTGGAACCTGTCGATCCGGTCGAGCCAGTTGCTCCGGTATCACCGGTTGCACCTGTGGCGCCGGTAGAGCCGGTTGCTCCGGTCGATCCGGTCGAACCTGTTGCCCCAGTAGAGCCGGTCGAACCAGTAGAGCCTGTTGCTCCGGTATCACCGGTTGCTCCTGTGGCGCCGGTCGAGCCGGTTGCTCCGGTCGATCCGGTCGAACCTGTTGCCCCAGTAGAGCCGGTCGAACCTGTCGATCCGGTCGAGCCAGTTGCTCCGGTATTACCGGTTGCACCTGTGGCGCCGGTCGAGCCGGTTGCTCCGGTCGATCCGG
>NZ_RZQE01000534.1:0-3681 GCF_004022955.1 Mesorhizobium sp. M7A.F.Ca.US.002.01.1.1
ATCTGGGCCTTCGCCTGAGTTAGCCTACCGGAAAGCGAACCGCCCCAGGCGCCCGGTGTGAAGCATTCTGCCGTCTGGTCGCTCGGCTTTTTGCCAATGTCGCAAACAGGCTTCAATCGTGCTGCCGCTCCGCCCTATAGTCCGCCCGCTTTATCACTTTGGAGTCGCGGGCAATGGCAGAGTTTCCGAAAAAGGCGAGGGTCGTCATCGTCGGCCTGGGCGGTATTGTCGGCGCATCGATCGCCCATCACCTGATCGAACGCGGCTGGGATGACATTGTCGGCATCGACAAATCAGGTATCCCGACCGATATCGGCTCGACGGCGCACGCCTCCGACTTCTGCTACACCACCAGCCACGATTTCCTGTCGTGCTGGACGACGCTCTACTCCATCGATTTCTACGAGAAGATGGGTCATTACGCGCGTATCGGCGGCCTCGAGGTCGCGCGTGTCGGCGACGACAGCCGAATGGAAGAAATCAAGCGCAAGATCGCCTCGGCCAAGGCGTTTGGCACGCGCGCGCGCCTGATCGAGCCGGCCGAGATCAAGGAAAAATTTCCGCTCATCGAAGAAGCGATTGTTCAAGGTGGTCTTTGGGATCCCGATGCCGGTCTGGTCATCCCGCGTTCGCAGACGGTCGCCGGCAAGCTGGTCGACCAGGCGGAAGCGTCGGGCAAGCTCAAATCCTTCGCCAACACATCGGCCCGGTCGCTGGTCGTCAAGGACGGCCGCATATCAGGCGTGGTAACGGACCGCGGCACCATCGAGGCCGACTATGTCGTCGTCTGCGCCGGGATTTGGGGCCGGCTGATAGCGGAAATGGTCGGCGAAGACCTGCCGGTCATGCCGATCGACCATCCGCTGACCTTCTTCGGCCCCTACAACGAGTTCGCCGGCACCGGCAAGGAGATCGGCTGGCCGCTGCTGCGCGACCAGGGCAACTCGGCCTATATGCGCGACACCGGTGATCCCAAGACCGCCGAGGGCGGGCAGATCGAATGGGGTTATTACGAAGAGACCAATCCGCGCCTTTGCCACCCGCGCGACCTGCTGGAGAAGGACCAGGCGCGGCTTTCGCCGTCGCAACGCGATCTCGACATGGAACAGATCCTGGCGCCGCTCGAACGCGCCATGGAACTGACGCCGATCCTCGGCGAACTCGGCTATAATGAGAGCCATTCGTTCAATGGACTTCTCCAGGTAACCGCGGACGGCGGCCCGTCGATGGGCGAAAGCCAGAAGGTGCGGGGTCTGTGGTATGCCGTTGCCATCTGGGTCAAGGATGGTCCCGGCATGGGCAAGCTGATCGCCGACTGGATGACCGACGGCCGCACCGCAATCGATCACCATGCCATCGACTATGCACGGTTCTATCCGCACCAGACCAAGGAGCAGTTCATCTGGGACCGCTGCACCGAGACGGCGATGAAGGTCTACAATCCGGCGGTGCATCCGCGCGAGCCGTTCTCCAAGGCCCGCAATATCCGGCGCTCGCCGTTCTGGGAACGCGAGAAGGAACTCGGCGGCTATTTCATGGAACTCGGCGGCTGGGAGCGCGCCCACGGCTATGCCGCCAACGAGCATCTCCTGGAGAAATACGGCAACCGGGTGCCGGTGCGTGAGAACGAATGGGACAACCGCCATTTCTGGCGCGTCTCCAATGCCGAACATCTCGCCATGAGCGAGGATTGCGGCATCGTCAACCTGTCGCATTTCGCCATGTACGACATCGAAGGTCCAGACCATGTCGCGCTGCTGGAATGGTTGTGCGCAGCCAAGATTGGCGGCGACAACAACATCGGCAAGGGCATCTACACCCACTTCCTCGACGAGGAAGGCATGGTGCGGGCCGACTTTACCGTCATTCGCATGGCCGACCGCTGTCGTTTGATCGACGGCGCGGATGCTGGCCCGCGCGATTTCCAGTACATGCGCCGCACGGCACAGGACAAAGGTTTCGACGTCACCATCACCGACGTGACCGAGAACTATGTGACCATCGGCATCTGGGGGCCGAACGCCCGGGCGACCTTGCAGAAGGTGGTCGAAAACCCGGACGGGCTCTATGTTGAGAACTTCCCATTCGCGGCGATCAAGCCGGTCCGGATCGGCGGCAAGGACGTCACCGCTTTCCGCATCTCCTATGTCGGCGAGCAGGGCTGGGAACTGCATATGCGCTACGAGGACGGTCTCGCTGTGTGGGACGCGCTGCGCTCGACCGGCGTGATGCCTTTCGGCGTCGAGACCTATGCCAACACGCGCCGCATGGAAAAGAGCCTGCGCCTGCAGAACGCCGACCTTCTGACCGAGTACAATCTGCTCGAAGCGGATCTCGCTCGTCCAAAGGTCAAGGAGAACGATTTCTGCGGCAAGGCGAAGCACGTCGAATACCGCGCCCGCGAGCACCAACCGGCCATGCTGTGCACGCTGGTGATGACCGAGAATGTCGATTCCAAAGGCGTTGCCCGCTATCCCGTCGGCACCATGCCGGTGATGGATCCGAAGACCGGCGAGACGCTGGTCGACGAACTCGGCCGGCGGTCCTTCACCACCTCGATGGCCTATGGCCCGACCATCGGCAAGAATATCGGTCTTGCCTATCTGCCGTGGGCGTACGCCCAGGAAGGCCGCAAGCTCACGATCGAGTATTTCGGTGAGACATATCCGGTCGAAGTGGCGGCTGTCGGCTACAAGCCGCTCTACGATCCGGAGAATTTGAAGCCGCGCAGCTGATTGCTAGCCGGCGCAAAGGGCATGAAGGCAAAAGCCTGGCCATCGGCCGGGCTTTTCTCTTTTTAAGCCGACGGTTTTCGCTTACCTTCGCGGCATGTCTGCTTTTGCCTGCGCAAGACATTTCCTTTCAGGCTGCGCCGCGTTCGCACTGACGCTCTGGTTGACGCCCGCGGCCCAAGCTGACGAGCCCGTCGATGTCGAGCTGGTGCTGGCCGTCGATGTCTCGCTGTCGATGTCTCCGGACGAACTCGAGATCCAGCGTCACGGCTACGCCGCGGCACTGACGCACGACAATGTGCTGCAGGCCATTGCCGATGGCGCTTATGGCAAGATCGCCGTCACCTATGTCGAATGGGCCGGCACCAACTGGCAGCGCGTCATCGTGCCGTGGACGGTGATCGCCAGCCGCACCGACGCCGAGCGGGTGGTTGCGCAACTATCCGCTCAGCCGCCCAACAGCGCGCGGCGCACCTCGATCTCCGGAGCGCTGGAGTTCGGCAATGACCTGTTCGCCGAAAGCGGCTACCAGGGCACGAAGCGGGTCATCGACATTTCGGGCGATGGCCCCAACAATCAAGGCGCGCCGGTCAACCTGACCCGCGACGATCTGATCAAGCAAGGCATCGTCATCAACGGCCTGCCGCTGATGACGCGAGGCGGTTTTTCCGGCGCCTACGACGTCAGCAATCTCGATCGCTACTACAGCGACTGCGTCATCGGCGGACCCGGAGCCTTCATGATTCCAGTCAATGACTGGACGCAGTTTCCCGAAGCCATCCGTCGCAAGCTGGTGCTGGAACTCGCCGGCCCGGCCTCGCCGCAATGGGCGGCAGAAGAAGCCACGCATCCGCCGATGGTATTGGCGCAGGACAAGCCCGCCACCGACTGCCTGGTCGGCGAGAAAATGTGGCGCAACCGCAGCTGGATGTTTGACAGCCGCTAGGCG
>NZ_RZQE01000535.1:0-3680 GCF_004022955.1 Mesorhizobium sp. M7A.F.Ca.US.002.01.1.1
CCTCGACGCCGACCGCCTTTGCCCGCTGCATCATCGCCCGGTTAAGACCGCGATCCCGGTGGAAATAGAACTGGTAGACCTGCGGGCTGCTGCTGATGCTGCGCGCCTCCTCAAGGCTGACGGTGCCCAGCGACGACACGCCGAACATGGTGCCGTATTTGGCGGCGGCCTTGGCGACCGCGCGCTCGCCCTGGTGATGGAACAGGCGCTGCAAGGCGGTCGGCGAGCAATAGAACGGCATCGCCAGCTTCTGGCCCATGACCGTCACCGACATGTCGACCTCGCTCACCCCGCGCAGCACGTTGGGAACCAGGTCGCAGGTCTCGAAGCTTTCGGTGTTGCGGCGATAGGTGACCTCGTCGTCCGCCGCGCCGTCGATGTAGTTGAAGATCGGTCCCGGCAGCCGCTGCTGCGCCATGCGGCGGAAATCGGAAAAGTTGTGACAGTCGCTGAGCCGCATCATCGAATTCCAAAGGCCATGGCGGGACAAGTTTCTCGCCACCGTTCGATGCATCGAATATCAACCTGTTGTCGGCGTGCCAACGGACTATTTTTCGAGCTGCCCTCCGGACATGGCCATGAGCAAAAAAAGGGACGCCGAAGCGCCCCTTTCTGGTCTAATCCGATTGACGAAGATTACATGCCGAGATCCGAACGAAGCTCGGCCCTGGCCACTTCATACTCGGCCTTGAAGTCGTCCCGGTTGAGCAGGACCGCGGCGATGACGCTGCCGGAAATCCTGCCCATCTCGACGTCGGACGCATAGTGGATGCCGCCGACCTCGCGGTTGTGGGCGTATTCGGCCGCACGCGCCATGATCTCTGCGCGCTTTTCAGGAACCATATCGGACAGGATAATGCCCATCATGGTGCCGACGGTGGCGTGGCCGGACGGCCAGGAACCGGAGCTCGACAACTTGACCGCCGGCTTGACGAGGTCGCTGAGCTGGTGCGGACGCGGGCGCTTCCAGATATCCTTGGCCGGATCGACGACGGCGCCTTCGGTGGCCACGACGCGGTCGAAGAAGGCGCTGAATTTGGGCAGCGTTTCCTTGTTGAATTTCGGCCCCATGACGTTGGCGAAGCGCCAGACATTCTCGTCGGCATCGGCGACGGCGCTGGCTACCATCTCGGGCGTGCGTGTCACCTGCAGCATCAGCACCTCGCCGAGTTCGGCCTTGGTCTGCGCCGAATCGTTTGCCGGCGGCGGCGGCAGGATCATCGTCAGGTCGACATCCTTGTTGGTGACGAAAGGCTGGGCGTCCTCCGCTTGCGCGGCCGAGCCGACGATGAGCAGCAACAGGCCTGCCGCGAGCGATGCGTATCTTTTCATGGGTGCGATCCTTTGATGAGAGCAGCACAGGATCGCCGGATGCGGTGACGGCCATGTGACATGGCCGGCTTCTGGAAATGCAAAAGGGCGCCTCTCGGCGCCCTTCGTGATCACTTGATCGTGTGGCTTAATGCGCCACGCCTTCCCACACCTTGCGCTTGGTGAGATAGACCAGCGCGCCGAACAAAAGCAGGAACACCAGAACGCGAAAACCGGTCTTCTTGCGGTCTTCCATATGCGGCTCGGCCGCCCAGGCCAGAAAGGCGGAGACGTCGCGGGAATACTGGTCGATGGTCTGCGGCGCACCGTCATCATAGGTCACCTGGCCGTCGGAGAGCGGCTTGGGCATCTTCAGCGACACGCCGGACATGAAGTACGGATTGTAGTGGGTGCCTTCCGGGATGACCATGCCGGCCGGCGGCGTCTGGTCGTAGCCGGTCAGCAGCGAGTGGATATAGTCGGGGCCGCCCGCGTCGTACTGGGTGAAGATATCGAAGACGAACTGCGGAAAACCGCGTTCGACACCGCGAGCCTTGGCCAGCAGGGACATGTCTGGCGGAGCAGCACCGCCATTGGAGGCAGCGGCGGCTTCCTCATTGGCGAAGGGCGGCGGGAAGTGGTCGGACGGCTTGCCGGGACGGTCGAACATGTCGCCGGCATCGTTGGGACCGTCGTGGATGGTGTACTCGGCCGACAGCGTCTTGATCTGCGCATCGGAATAGCCGAGGTCCGACAGCGTGCGGAACGCCACCAGGTTCATCGAATGGCAGGCCGAGCAGACTTCCTTGTAGACCTTGAGGCCGCGCTGCAGCTGCGCCTTGTCATAGGTGCCGAATGGGCCGGTGAAACTCCAGTCCATTTCCTTCGGCTCGTCGATCGGGAAATGCGTCGGATTGGACACATTGTGTGCCTCTTCGGCGGCGATCGCCCGAGTGCCCGCGGCCCCAGCGGCGACGGCCACAAGGCCGATCAGCGCCAGCGAGGTGAGAATCTTTTTCATGCCAAATCCCCTTAGATTCTCTACCCGCTCAGCCTTTGGTTTCCGGAGCCGCCGTAGCGCCCGCCGGATGTCCGCTGCCGCCCTTGTTCTTCTCGAGCACCGCCTCGGTGATCGAGTTCGGCAACCGTCGCGGCGTCTCAATCAGGCCGAGCACCGGCAGCGCGATCAGGAAGAAGGCGAAGTAGAACAATGTCGCCATCTGCGCCATGAACACATAGCTGCCTTCCGCCGGCTGCGAGCCCAGCCAGCCAAGCAGGATGGCATCGGCCACGAACAGCCAGAAGAACAGCTTGTACCAGGGCCGGTAAACCGCCGAGCGCACCTTCGAAGTGTCGAGCCACGGCACCAGGAACAACATGACGATGGCGCCGAACATGCATAGCACGCCGCCGAGCTTGGAGTTGATCGGCCCGACATTGAAGGTGATGGCGCGCAGGATCGCGTAGAACGGCAGGAAGTACCATTCGGGCACGATGTGGGCCGGCGTCTTCAGCGGGTTGGCGACGATGTAGTTGTCGGGATGACCGAGATAGTTCGGCAGGTAGAAGACGAAATAGGCGAAGAAGAACAGGAACACGATCATGCCGAACGCGTCCTTGATGGTCGCGTAGGGGGTGAAGGCCACGGTGTCGGTCTTCGACTTGACCTCGATGCCCGTCGGGTTCGACTGGCCGACGACATGCAGCGCCCAGATGTGCAGCACGACAACGCCGGCGATCATGAACGGCAACAGATAGTGCAGCGCAAAGAAACGGTTCAGCGTCGGGTTGTCGACGGCAAAGCCGCCGAGCAGCAGCTGCTGGATCCAGTCGCCGACCAGCGGAATGGCGCTGAAGAAGCCGGTGATGACGGTGGCGCCCCAGAAGCTCATCTGGCCCCATGGCAGCACGTAGCCCATGAAGCCGGTCGCCATCATCAGGAGATAGATGATGCAGCCGAGGATCCACAGCAGTTCGCGCGGCGCCTTGTAGGAGCCGTAATAGAGGCCACGGAAGATGTGGATGTAGACGGCGACGAAGAAGAACGAGGCGCCGTTCGAATGCATGTAGCGCAGCAGCCAGCCCGAATTCACGTCGCGCATGATCTTCTCGACCGAGCCGAAGGCCAGATTGGTGTCGGCCGTGTAATGCATGGCCAGCACGATGCCGGTCAGGATCTGCGCCACCAGCATGATCGACAGGATGCCGCCAAAGGTCCATGCATAGTTGAGGTTGCGCGGCACCGGATAGGCAACGAAGCTGTCATAGACCAGCCGCGGCAGCGGCATGCGGGCGTCGAACCAGCGTCCGAGACCGGTTTTGGGCGTATAGGTCGAGTGTCCCTCGCTCATCGAAATATCCCCCTGCCT
>NZ_RZQE01000536.1:0-3664 GCF_004022955.1 Mesorhizobium sp. M7A.F.Ca.US.002.01.1.1
CGGTCAAGGTGATCCGGCCCGGCGTGCGCCGCCGCTTCTTCCAGGATCTCGAAAGCTATTTCCTTGCCGCTCGCCTGCAGGAGAAATACATCCCCTCGTCCCGCCGGCTGCGGCCGGTCGAGGTCACCCAGACGCTGGCTCAGACCACCAAGATCGAGATGGATCTTCGCCTCGAGGCGGCGGCCCTCTCGGAGCTCGGCGAAAGCACCAGGCACGACCCCGGCTTTCGCGTGCCGTCCGTCGACTGGGAGCGTACCGGCCGCGACGTGTTGACCATGGAGTGGGTCGACGGCGTGAAGATGAACGACATTGCCGGACTGGTCGCGGCGGGCCACGATCTGAAAACCATCGCCACAAACCTGATCCAGTCGTTCCTGCGCCACACGCTGCGCGACGGATTTTTCCACGCCGACATGCATCCGGGCAATTTGTTCGTCGAGGCGAACGGCACCATCGTTGCCGTCGATCTCGGCATTGCCGGCCGGCTCGGCAAGAAGGAGCGCCGCTTCCTCGCCGAAATCCTCTACGGCTTCATCACGCGCGACTATTTGCGCGTCGCTGAGGTCCATTTCGAGGCCGGCTATGTGCCGCGCCAGCACAATGTCGCGGCCTTCGCGCAGGCGATCCGGGCGATCGGCGAGCCGATCCATGGCCAGCCGGCCGAGACCATCTCGATGGCCAAGCTTCTGACGCTGCTGTTCGAGGTTACCGAGCTCTTCGACATGGCGACGCGGCCCGAACTGATCCTGCTGCAGAAGACCATGGTGGTGGTCGAGGGCGTGGCGCGCACGCTCGACCCGGCCTTCAACATGTGGAAGACTGCCGAGCCGGTGGTCGGCGACTGGATATCAGGCAATCTTGGGCCGCGTGGCATGATGATGGATGCGCGCGATGGCGCCAAGGCGCTGCTGACGCTGGCCCGCCAGGTGCCCGAGCTTGCGGCGCGCACTGACCGGCTGTCGCGCGAGATCGACCTGATGGCCGAGCATGGCCTGCGCTTCGACGAGACCACTGCCCACGCCATCGGCAAGGCCGAAGCGCGCTACAGCCGTTCCGGCCGCTGGGCACTCTGGGTGATCGCGCTGACGCTGGTCTATATCGCCTGGAAGATGATCTGAGTCTCGGTGACAGCAGTGCCGGCATTGCTATCATTGAAAGCAACGCTTTCATGGACTAGGTTGAGGTAAGGAGCAAAAACATGAGCACACTTACCATCCGCAATCTCGACACCAACGTGAAGCAGAAACTGCGTGAGCGAGCTGCCGTGAGGGGAGTCTCAATGGAAGAGGAAGCGCGTAGCGTTCTTGCCAAGAGTGTTCTTTCGGACGGTGTGGACCAAGACCCTCGGGGAGAGTCACTCTATGCCGCGATTCGTAGGCTGGTTGAGCCCCATGGCGGTTTCGATGTCGAGTTGCCGGAGCGCGGCCCTACGCGCGAGCCACTGAAATTTGACTAACCATGTTCGTGCTGGATACGAATGTTATCTCGGAAACCTTCAAACCACGGCCGGATGCAGGGGTGGCTACCTGGATGGATAGCTCGCTCGCGACCCGCTCATATGTCACGGTGATGACCAAGGCAGAGCTGCTCGTTGGGCTTGCGAACATGCCGGACGGAACGCGTAAGGCTGCACTGGGTAGTGTCATCGGGGCCTTTTTCACCAAATGGCTCAAGACCCCAGTGCTCGCGTTCGGTGACCGCGAAGCCGAAGCATACGCGGAGATTGTTTCGAACAGACGATTTCTGGGACGTCCTATACGCGAATTTGACGCACAGATCGCCTCGGTTGCTCGCTCGCGGGGCTTTGCGGTGGTGACTAGAAATGTTGCTGACTTTTCCGATTGCGGTATCAGCATAGTCAATCCTTGGGAGGGTGCATGAGCCTCTCCGGCAAGCGCATCCTGCTCATCATCGGCGGCGGCATCGCCGCCTACAAAGCGCTGGATCTGATCCGCCGGCTGCGCGAGCGCGGGGCCGCGGTTCGGGTGGTCATGACATCGGCCGCGCAGGAATTCGTCACCACGCTGTCGGTCGGCGCGCTCTCCGCCGACCATGTCTTCACCGAGCTGTTCGACCGCAATGACGAACACGATGTCGGCCATATCAGGCTGTCGCGCGAGGCCGATCTGCTGGTGGTGGCGCCCGCCACCGCCGACCTGATGGCGAAGCTCGCAAACGGCCACGCCAACGATCTGGCCTCCACCGTGCTTGTCGCCACCGACAAGCCGGTGCTGATGGCGCCGGCCATGAACCCCAGAATGTGGGCGCATCCGGCCACCCGCCGCAACCGCGCGACGCTGCAGAAGGACGGCGTCACCTTCGTCGGCCCGGCCAGGGGCGAGATGGCCGAAAGCAATGAGGCGGGCGAAGGCCGCATGGCCGAGCCGCTGGAGATCGTTGCCGCGGTCGAGGCGCTGCTCGATGTCGGCCCCAGGCCGCTGTCGGGGCGCAAGATCATCGTCACCTCCGGCCCGACCCATGAGCCGATCGACCCGGTGCGCTACATCGCCAACCGCTCGTCCGGCAAGCAGGGCCATGCCATCGCGGCAGCACTGGCCAGGCTCGGCGCCGATGTGCGCCTCGTCTCCGGCCCTGTCGGCATCGCCGATCCCCCCGGAGTGAAGACCATTCACGTCGAGCGTGCGCAGGAGATGCGCGACGCGGTGGAACGGCTCTTGCCCGCAGATGCGGCGGTGTTCGTCGCCGCCGTGGCCGACTGGCGCACCGAGAACTCGGCCGGTGAGAAGATCAAGAAGGTCGCGGGCGAAGAGCCGCCGGTGCTGCGCATGGTCGAGAATCCCGACATTCTCGCCGGCGTCGGCCATCACAGCCAGCGACCCGGCCTGGTTATCGGCTTCGCCGCCGAGACACAGGATCTCCTGCGCAACGCCGAGGCCAAGCTCAAGAAGAAAGGCGCCGATCTCATCGTTGCCAACGACGTGTCGCAGGGAAGCGGCGTCGGCTCTTCGGGCGTGATGGGCGGCGATCGCAACCGGGTGCGGATCGTGTCAAAGGCCGGTGTCGAGGAATGGCCGGAGATGAGCAAGGACGAAGTGGCGGCTCGGCTTGCCGCCCTGATCGCCGAACGGCTTAAAACAATCGTCGTTTGACTGAAAAATGTTCTGCTGCAGTGACGCACCGCCCTGCCGCGAGACTGCGTTCAGGCGGCGCGCGCTTTAAGTCCTGCGGCTCACATCAATTGGTCAAAAGCTCCGCGGTCCGGGCAAGTGCGCCGGCGAAGCCGTTGAGCGGAATGGAAAAGCTCACCGCTTGTCCGGTGTCTGCCGCGAAAGCGTCGATCTTCAGCGTGGTGCCTGATTTCAGCAGCGGCGTGACAGTCGCATCGAACACCACCGGCACCAGACAGCCGACGACCTGGCAGGTGTTGAACGCCAGGCTGCCGTCCAGCTTCTGATCGTCGATGGTCAGGCTCACCCCCTTGGCCAGCGCCAGGCCGAACGGCAGCGCAAGCGTTCCCGTGGCATCCTCGCCGGTCTTGCTCGACAGCTCGATCGCCAGCAGGCGCTGATTGTTCTGCTTGTTGAATTGCTGATGCGACAGGCTGCAAGTTTTGGTCGCGCCTGATATCTGGCAATTGACCGTCCAGTCGCCGTGGGTTTCGGACAGTGCCGACGCGCCACCGGGCAACTGCGGCGCATCGGCG
>NZ_RZQE01000537.1:0-3656 GCF_004022955.1 Mesorhizobium sp. M7A.F.Ca.US.002.01.1.1
GGCGCCGATCGTGGCAGGCTTGAGCGAACCGCCGCGCATGCTGATGCCGGCAGAGGTCGGAAGGAAGTTCTCGAGCGTCTGGGCCGAAAACGGCTTGGATTTCACAAGGCTCTGATTGGTCACCCATCCGGCAACGGGCGCGCCGAAGGTGTACGGCTGGGCCTTAGCCGCAGCCGGGACCGGAACAGCCTTGCGGCGGCCGGGGAAACGCTCGCCAAGCCTCACGGCGCACCTGTGACAGTCCCAGGCCACGCGACATTGCGACCGCGCCAGCTAAGGGGTGGCAGGCCCGACACGACCGGCTTTGAACCGGGGTCTTTGTCGATCATGCGGAGTTTCAGTGTTTCGAAGTCGTCTTGCGCCTGTTGATAGGCAAGGCCCTTGTTCTGCTTCCACCGGTAGATGATGGCGAGCTTCAGCAGCCGCTCGGAGAGCCTGAACGTGTCGGCATCTTCCGTGAAAGCCGGCTTCAGGGAATTGTTGCTCGCCTTCACAATCTCGTTTGAAACGTAGAAGAGTTTCACCGTCTCGCTGTTGGCCATGGCCGGCCATTGGTGAAACTGGTCACCGAAAATGATCCAGTAGCCGTTCACCGTGGCGATCGGCGTCACCTGGAGTTCAATCCACTGATCCGGGCTGGTCAGATGGTTCGTTGCCCACAACCACCGGGACGACCAGAGCGAAGACGTTTGCTGCATTCGCTCGTAGTCATCGGGGAGATCGAAATCAGCCGTGGTGCCGTCACCCGTGAAGGTCTTCAGCACCAGCAGCTTTTGCCAGTCGTAGGCGTCGACGATTCCCGCAGCGATGAAGGCGACGACGCGGCAACGACTGGTCAACGACCTGAAGGCAGCGCTGAACGCTGCCTATGCCGCCAACAGGGCCAAGCTGCCGTCAACCCTGCCAGGGACCATAAAGCAAGGGCTCCGAGCCGTTGTCGCCGAAGAGACTGAGGCGGTCGCAAGAGACAATCAGATATTGCCTGACGCTGACATTGGCCGGCTTCTCCGCGCTGCTCGGGAAGTCGACGCCGAACAGCAATGGGATGGCGACCTGTTTAGGCTCGTGCTGATCCTTGCTGCTACCGGTGCGCGGCTATCGCAAGTAGCGCGGATGCGCGTGGCCGATTGCCAAATATCACAAAGCCGGCTGATGGTGCCGACGAGCCGCAAGGGCAGGGGCGCGAAGAGCGGCACGATTACCGTTCCAGTCGGGCGTGACGTAATGGATGAGCTGGTACCGGTGACAGCACAGCGGACACCTGATGCAATCCTGCTCGAACGCTGGCGGCATGAGCAGGCGCCTGGCAAGATCGAATGGCATCGAGCTGGCCGCGGCTCCTGGCAGTCTTCAGCCGAACTCGCCAGACCATGGCAAGCGATCCGCGACCGCGCCGGCCTGCCTGATGTCATCCCCTATGCGCTGCGTCATTCCAGCATCGTGAAGGGCATCCGCGCCAACCTGCCCATCCGACTCGTTGCCGCAATCCACGACACCAGCACAGCAATGATTGAGCGCCACTATTCGAAATGGATAACCTCGGGCCTAGAAGAACTGGCGCGCTCTGCCATCGTGCCACTGGTGCCTCATAGCGGGGATGCCCAAGTCGTCCGCTTGAAGGCGTGACCGGTGCATGTCGGGGAAAACCGAAAATAGCCGTTCGTTGGCGTTCGTTGGTGCTTGACCGCTGATTCGGCCGGGCCGATACTGCCAGCTCAGTTTGAGGGACCGGGTTTGAGGACCACGATTCGCGGCAACATTGCCGCGATGGCCGGCACACCTGTACGACGGCGTTGTCCTCATTCTTCACAAGCATACCAGGAGGGGCAAAATCGGGTTTTCTCGATGCCGTTTTACCGTGGCTAAAGACCAGAACCTAACGGGAACAAAAACCCTGTGAACATACTGTGGAAAACTCGAACAAAATAGGAGCTAACACCTTGAAAAAACAGAACAAAACAGCCGTCGAAAAATAAATGTGAATAAGGCTTCTGGTGTTCGACGGCGAGTCCGGAAAATGCTAAGATGTTCGCACTGGTTCGAACTAAATCGCAGCGATCCGACAGGAGATAGAAACAGATGGAAGTGACCCCAAATGCCTTCACCATCAAGCGGCTCTGCGCTGCTTACGGTGTCGGCCGAACCTTCGTTTACGAAGAAATCAAGGCCGGTCGGCTTGAGACCCGCGTGGCGGGGACTCGCAAGGTTCTCGTCCGCAAGGTCGACGCCGATGCCTGGCTGGACAATCTGCCGAAAGGAAAACTGAAGCCTGCCCTAGCAGGGGAAGCTTGAGCGGTCCGTCTGGACAACTAACCGCTCAAGCCGATCCGACCCCGTTTTTTCGTCATCCTCCTGAGAATCCGAAAGGACCAGACAATGCAGCATGTAGCAGGCGCGAAGGCGCCCGTCAGTTCACATTCAAAAACAGCTAACAAAAAATTCACTCTCACGGTCAAGGTCGAGCCTGGTGGCGGGATCTTCCACCTTGAAGGGCGCCCGGCCTGGGCGATGAAACAGTTGATCGATGCCGGCGCGCGGGGGTGTACCCCGATCACGCATCCCGGCCCAAGATGGAGCGATTACACGTTCAAGCTTCGCAAACTCGGGTTCGTCATCGAGACGGAATATGAGAGCCACGGCGGCGTTTTTTCGGGTCACCATGGCCGATATATTTTGCGGTCGAAGGTCTCGATCCTTGAAGACATGGCGGCCGCTGCATGAGCGCCGGCCCCGGCAATACTCAAAGCCCGGTCGACCTCGCCGCCACCTGGCTGGCCACTGGGTCGGCGGATCGGACAAAGGCGGTTATCCCGCAACTTCAGGAACGGTTCTCCCTGCCACTCAAAGACGCGGTCGAGGCCTGCCGGCAGGCAGCGTTGATCCGGGCCAGGGCTCACTAGATGAGCGCCGCCAACATCGCCTCCGCTGCCAAAGTCCGGTATCGCGCCAACCGGACAGGCAAGATGAAAGTCGGCCGGTGCATCTTGGCCGACAAGCCGAAGCCAACCGGGCCGTTTCAAGTCAATAATGCTCGTGTGCGGGAGCTGGAAAGGATCATTACCAGCCGGTATGGGCAGATCCTGCCCGAGACCGACGACGCGGACCTGTTCATTGAGGTCGCAGCGTATTCGCTCAATGCCCACTGCCAGAGCAAGGGGCTCGACCTGGATAGAGTCTTGGCTGACTGGTGCCACCGCTGGGCGCCGTGGGCCTTGCTGCGGGCGGGAACAATCATCCGCCCGATTCTCAACATGCTCGTCGGCCGCCGCTACCAGATGAAGGCCGACGAAGCGGCCCGCAAGATTTGCCTGACCTTGTTGGAACGGACGGCGCTCGAAATCAAAACGATGGGGGCCTGCGATTTTTCGGCCCGCGTCCGCAAAGGCATTGCCAAAGATGTCAAACGGTCGGGGGATCGGTCAAGGCAGACGGCAAAGCGGCGCGGCCGGGGTGTCGAACCTCGCGAAAGCTGGCTGGCCAAAAATTCTCTGTCCAAAAGTCGACCATGGGATGCCGAGGGGATTTCTCGCGCCCAATGGTATCGGCGCTTTCGTGAGACGGGTCCGTCGCTAGTAGGTATGTCTACCAAAAGCGACACACTTGTCTCATCGGTGCCAGTCGACCCGTCGCAAGAGGCCCCCTCACGGGGTCCAAAC
>NZ_RZQE01000538.1:0-3654 GCF_004022955.1 Mesorhizobium sp. M7A.F.Ca.US.002.01.1.1
GCGTTCACCCACGGCCCCTTGCCGATGCGGTCGCGGGCGTCAGTGTCGCTGGTCGACAGATAGGCAGCCCAACTCTTGCCGGTGACGCCGGCGGCTTCCGCCAGCGATGCGCAATGCGCGTCGGCACCCTTGAGGCCGCCGAGGTCGGCACCCTTGCCGGAACCGACACTGGTGACGAAGAAGCTCATCTTGGCATCTTGCGAGTAAGCGGCGCCCGCGGCTGCGATCAGGATGGCCGCGGTGGCGAGAAGCAGTTTGCGCATGGTGGTTCCTCCGGTTTGGGCTTCGACTACGTCGAAGAAACGTTTCCGGAGGCCTGTTTAATCCCTACGCATGTCGCTTAAAAGTGCGCAGCGGTTTTTGGGAAACCGACATGCGTCAAAAAAAGGCTCAAGTTTTATTCCGGCTGCCTATAGGCGACGAAGCGATTGTGCTTGGCCTGGAAGATCAATCCGGTCTCTTTCAGCCCCGGGCTGGCCAGCGGCACGATCCGCTTGGCGATCTCGGAGGGATGCGGCAACGTCTCGGGATCTTCGCCCGGCACTGCCTGGGCCCGCATGGCGGTGCGGGTGGCGCCGGGGTCAGCGGCGTTCACCCTGAGCGGCAGGCTCTGCGTCTCATGCGCCCAGGAGCGCATCATCGTCTCCACCGCGGCCTTGGATGCCGCGTAGGGTGCCCAGAAGGCGCGCGCCGAGTGCGCGGCGTTGGAAGACAGGATGATCGCGCGGCCAGCATCGGAGAGCCGCAGCAGAGGGTCGACCGAGCGGATCAGCCGCCAGGTCGAGGTGACGTTGATGGTCATCACCTTCTCGAAGGTTTTTGCTTCGACATGACCGATCGGCGAGATGACGCCGAGCACGCCGGCATTGGCGACGAGAATGTCGAGCTTGCCCCAGCGTTCGTGGATGGCGCCGCCCAGGCGGTCGATGCCGGCCATGTCGGCGAGGTCGAGCGGCACCAGTGTCGCCTGGCCGCCGGCCGCCTTGATCTGGTCGTCGAGCTCTTCCAGCCCGCCGACAGTACGAGCCACCGCAATGACATGCGCGCCGGCGGCAGCCAATTCCTTGGCGATGAAATAGCCGATGCCGCGCGAGGCGCCGGTGACGACCGCAACGCGGCCGGAAAGGTCGAGGGTCATGCGATGGATTCCGGGAATTGACTAACGCTGATGGCGGTCCGGCCTACGTCCCGCTTGTCGCCAGCAGCGACAGCGTGCGCACATTGTCGTGGCCTTCGAAGTCGAGCAGGCGGGTCGGGTACTGGCCGGTGAAGCAGGCATCGCAGAATTGCGGCTGGTCGTTGTCGCGGCTGGCCTCGCCGACCGCGCGGTAGAGCCCGTCAATGGTGAGGAAGCCAAGCGAATCGACGCGAATGAACTCGGCCATCTCCTCGATCGACATGCGCGATGCCAGGAGCTTCGATTTCTCCGGCGTGTCGACACCGTAGAAGCAGGAGGCGCGTGTCGGCGGTGAGGCGATGCGCATATGCACCTCCTTGGCGCCGGCGTCGCGCACCATCTGCACGATCTTCTGGCTGGTGGTGCCGCGCACGATGCTGTCGTCGACCAGCACCACGCGCTTGCCTTCGATCATGCGGCGGTTGGCATTGTGCTTCAGCTTGACGCCCATATGGCGGATCGAATCGCCCGGCTGGATGAAGGTGCGGCCGACATAATGATTGCGGATGATGCCGAGCTCGAAGGGAATGCCGGCCGCCTGGCTGAAGCCGATCGCCGCCGGCGTGCCCGAGTCCGGCACCGGCACGACGATGTCGGCCTCGACCGGGCTTTCGACCGCCAGCTCGGCGCCGATACGCTTGCGCACCTCATAGACGTTGCGGCCTTCGACCGAGGAATCCGGCCGCGCGAAATAGACATATTCGAAGATGCAGAAGCGGGTCTTCTGCGGCTCGAAGGGGAACAGGCTCTCGATGCCCTTGGACGTGACGACGACCATCTCGCCGGGCTTCAGGTCGCGCACGAAACGCGCACCGATGATGTCGAGCGCGCAGGTTTCGGAGGCCAGGATCCAGGCGCCGTCGAGATCGCCCAGCACCAGCGGCCGGATGCCGAGCGGATCGCGGCAGCCGATCATCTTCTTGGCCGTCATCGCCACCAGGGAAAAAGCGCCCTCGACCTGCCGCACCGCATCGATGAAACGCGAGTTCAAATCGCGCTCCTTGCTGGTGGCGACGAGGTGCAAAAGCGTCTCGGTATCGGAGGTGGAGGAGAAGATCGCGCCTTGCTTCTGCAGCGCGCGCTGCACGGTCATGGCGTTGGTCAGATTGCCGTTGTGGGCGACGGCGAAACCGCCATCGGCCAATTCGGCGAAAAAGGGCTGGATGTTGCGCATGCCGGCGCCGCCCGTGGTGGCGTAGCGCGTATGGCCAATGGCGCGGTTGCCTTGCAGGCTGTCGATGACGCGCTGCTTGGTGAAGGTGTCGCCGATCAGGCCGACATGGCGTTCGACATGGAACTGGCTGCCGTCATAGGAAACGATGCCGGCCGCTTCCTGGCCGCGATGCTGCAGCGCATGCAGGCCCAATGTAACGATGGCCGCAGCGTCCTGCCGGCCGAAAATGCCGAACACACCGCATTCGTCGTGGAAATGGTCGTCGGCCTCGGCGGAAAGCACGTCGTCTGCGTCTGCCATCTTAAGCTCCGCTAAAATCGCCATATAATGCGGGTTCGCGCCGAAAGCAACGCGGGCCGTGCAGTCGTTCACACCATCGTCAGATCCTGACGCCGTTTTTCGGCGTCAGTTTGCCGGTGCCGCCGGTGCCGGAGCGGCCGGGGCGTTGTTCGCCGGTGGTGTTGCGTCATTGTCGTCAGGCGCCGGCGTGTTGGTATCGTCGCCGCCCGCCGGAGCATCCGCCGCCGGTGCGTCCGGAGCAGCTGGCGTCTCGGCGGCCGGCTGATTCGGATTGAGCTTCTTGAGGATCGCGTTTTCCGGATCCTCGGGCAGCAGGCTTTCGAGCTTGGCGCCGATTTGTTCGAGCAGCGGCCGCGACTTGGCCTCGGTGACCCAGGCTGGCGCCTTGGCGCCGGCCAGCCAGTTGAAGAACAGCAGGGCGACGGCAACGACCAGGATGCCGCGCGCGGCGCCGTAAAGGAAACCCAGCGTCCGGTCGAGTGCGCCGATCCGGGAATCGATGATCCAGTCGGCGAGCTTCATGGTGATGACCGAGACGACGATCAGCGCGATGATGAAAACCACGCCGGCGGCGGCCGCCATGGCCACCTTTTCATTCTCGATGTAGGGAGCGAGGTAAGGCACGACCGGCTTGTAGAAGAAGAACGCCGCCGCTGCCGCCGCTGCCCAGGAGACGACGGACAGGACTTCGCGCGAGAAGCCGCGAACCATGGCGAGCATCGCCGAGACCAGAGTGAAGCCGACGAGAATTCCGTCAAGCAGCGTAATCGGCATGTCTTTCGCCCCACTCCATGAGCCGCATTATAGCGCCGAACATCGGGCTCTGGGTCCGATGCTCTAGTCTTCTTCGTCCACGCGGCTTCGGCGTGAGCCGGCTATGCGTGCCACGAGGTCGGCAAGCTCGGTCGGCTGGAAAGAACCGGCCCCGATCCCCCCGGCCAGTTCCCCGCTGCCCGAGGGCAGAACCGCGCTTCCAAAACCCAGCTTTTCGGCTTCTTTGAGG
>NZ_RZQE01000539.1:0-3639 GCF_004022955.1 Mesorhizobium sp. M7A.F.Ca.US.002.01.1.1
GAAAGCCGAATGGCCTGCGGTTGCGAGATACGCTGCATAGGCCTTCCCGCAGCCCCCGGTGGTTCCTATAGGAATGGTCACCGGGTAGCGCACGTCGCCCTTGCTGCCTGCCAGCGATCCGGCCATGGCAGCGGTGGAGGCCGCCACCATCAGCAAGCCTGCCACTATGGGGGTGGCTGCTCGTTTGCAGGTCCCGGATTTCATTCTGCTTCCCCCATTCGCAAAAAAGTCTCGGCCGGTTGCTTATTTCGATGACGAGATTGCGCAGCCGCCACTCGCGGTCTTGAGCTTCCACCGTGTCAACCCGGCCTGGCAATTGCGCAGCGCCGTCTCTTCCGCCGCCTTCTGGGACGGCGCGTTGAGCTTCGTCCCGCAGATGATGTAGAGGTCGACAACGCGCGAATAAAAGGTTGTGGCGTAGGCCGAATGGCCGCTCGCCGCGACGTAACCCTTGTAGGCAACGTTGCATTCGCCCGAACCCAAGGTCGGCGGAAAACGCACGTCTCCCTTGCGTCCTGCGAGCGATTCCGCCGAGCTGATGCCGGTCGCCGTTAATATTAGAAATGCGGAAAGTATCGAAGCAGCCGTTCCCTGGCAATATTTCAGTTTCATTTCCAGCCCGTCCCCATTGCCCCATGCTGGATAAACAGTAGCGAATATTTTGTCCCCCCGCCAGTTCACTGTTTGAGATTCGAAGCCGCCTATACTGACCAATCGCTTGGTCCATACAGTTCAGCCTTTTCACACGGCAGCAACGGCCTGCCGGTATAGTTCCGCCGTTTGGCTGTCGAAGTTGACCGTCCATTCTCACATCCGAAACACGCCAAAGCGCGTGTCCTCGATTTCGGCGTTGAGCGCGGCCGACAGGCTGAGCGCCAGCACGTCGCGCGTCTTTGCAGGATCGATGATACCGTCGTCCCAGAGGCGTGCGGACGAATAGAGCGGATGGCCCTCATGCTCGTATTTCATCAGGACAGGCTTCTTGAATTTCGCCTCTTCCTCGGCGCTCCATTCTCCGCCCTTGCGCTCGATGCCTTCGCGTTTGACCATGGCAAGCACCGTTGCCGCCTGTTCGCCGCCCATCACCGAGATGCGGGCGTTCGGCCACATCCACAGGAAGCGCGGTGAATAGGCGCGGCCGCACATGCCGTAATTGCCGGCGCCGAACGAACCGCCGATGATGACAGTCACCTTCGGCACCCTGGCGGTGGCAACCGCCATCACCAGCTTGGCGCCATCCTTGGCGATGCCGCCTGCTTCATATTTTCGACCGACCATGAAGCCGGTGATGTTCTGCAGGAAGACCAATGGAATTTTGCGCTGGCAGCACAGTTCGATGAAGTGCGCGCCCTTCAGCGCGCTTTCGGAAAACAGCACGCCGTTGTTGGCGATGATGCCGACCGGCATGCCATGGAGATGGGCAAAGCCGGTGATCAGCGTGGTGCCGTAATTCTGCTTGAACTCGTCGAATTCGGAACCGTCGACGACGCGCGCGATGACCTCGCGCGCGTCATAGGGCTGGCGCAGGTCGGTCGGCACGATGCCATAAAGTTCATCCGCCGGATGAAGCGGCGGAATTGCTCTCCTAGAGTTCAGGCTTACAGTCTTGTTCCGATTCAGGTTCTTGACGATGCGCCGGCAGATGGCGAGGGCATGGTCGTCGTCCAGCGCATAGTGGTCGGCAACACCGGAAAGCCTGGTGTGCACATCCGCACCGCCGAGATCCTCGGCACTGACATCCTCGCCCGTCGCCGCCTTCACCAGCGGCGGGCCGCCGAGGAAGATGGTTGCCTGATTGCCCACCATGATCGTCTCGTCGGACATCGCCGGCACATAGGCGCCGCCCGCCGTGCACGAACCCATGACGCAGGCGATCTGCGGAATGCCTGATGCCGACATGTTGGCCTGGTTGTAGAAGATGCGGCCGAAATGCTCGCGGTCGGGAAACACCTCGTCCTGGTTGGGCAGATTGGCGCCGCCGCTGTCGACGAGATAGATGCAGGGAAGATTGTTCTGCAGTGCGATCTCCTGCGCCCGCAAATGCTTCTTCACGGTCAGCGGATAATAGGTGCCGCCCTTCACGGTGGCGTCGTTGACGACGACCATCACCTCGGTGCCTTCGACGCGGCCGATGCCGGCGATCATGCCGGCCGAAGAGATCTCCTCGCCATACATCGACCATGCCGCGAACTGGCCGATCTCGAGGAAGGGTGAGCCGACATCCAGCAATTGCGCAAGGCGCTCGCGCGGCAGAAGCTTGCCGCGCGAGACATGGCGCTCACGCGCTTCCTCCGAACCGCCGAGCTCGACGGTGGCAGCCTTCTCCGCAATGTCGGCGACCAGCGCCCGCATGCGCTCGGCATTGGCACGGAAGGTTTCGGAGGAGGGGGAGATCTGGGTTTGCAACGTGGCCATACCTACACCCCCTCCGCCATGATCTCGCGGCCGATCAGCCAGCGGCGGATTTCGCTGGTGCCGGCGCCGATCTCGTAGAGCTTGGCGTCGCGCAACAGGCGGCCGGTTGGATAGTCGTTGATGTAGCCGTTGCCGCCAAGCAGCTGAATGGCGTCGAGCGCCATCAGCGTCGCCTTCTCGGCGGCAAACAGCACGCAGCCGGCGGCATCTTTTCGCGTCGTCTGGCCACGATCGCAGGCGGCGGCGACGGCATAGACATAGGCGCGCGCGGCATTCAGCGTCGTGTACATGTCGGCCAGCTTGCCCTGCACCAGTTGGAACTCGCCGATCGCCTGTCCGAACTGCTTGCGCTCATGCACATAGGGGATTGCCACGTCGAGGCACGCCGCCATCAGGCCGATCGGGCCGCCGGCAAGCACCGTGCGCTCATAGTCTAGGCCAGACATCAGCACTTCGACGCCGCGCCCTTCCTCATGCAGCACGTTGTCGAAGGGCACCTCGACATCCCTAAACACCAGCTCGCCGGTGTTGGAGCCGCGCATGCCGAGCTTGTCGAGCTTTTGCGCCACGGAAAATCCGGCAAAAGCCTTCTCGACGATGAAGGCGGTGATGCCGCGCGATTTCTGGTCCGGATCCGTCTTGGCATAGACCACCAGCGTCTCGGCGTCCGGCCCGTTGGTGATCCACATCTTGGTGCCGTTGAGCACGTAGCGGTCATTGCGCTTTTCGGCGCGCAGCTTCAGCGAGACGACGTCCGAGCCGGCGCCGGATTCCGACATCGCCAGCGCGCCGACTCGCTCGCCCGAGCACAGTGGCGGCAGGTATTTTTCCTTCTGCGCCGGCGTCGCCCAGCGGTTGATCTGGTTGACGCAGAGGTTGGAATGGGCACCGTAGGAGAGGCCGACCGAGGCCGAAGCGCGCGAAATCTCCTCGACGGCGATCACATGGGCGAGATAGCCCATGCCGCTGCCGCCGAAGTCGGGGTCGGCGGTGATGCCGAGCAGGCCGAGCGCACCGAGTTCGCCCCACAGATGCACCGGGAATTCATTCGAGCGATCGATGTCGGCGGCGATCGGCGCGATCCGGTCCTGGGCAAAGCGCCGCACCATGTCGCGCAGCGCCTCGATCTCTTCGTCATGCCCGAAGCTGAGCGTGTTGGTGTACATTTTTCTCCTCCCTGCGCATGACCCCGAAAATCGACTTTGATTCGAAAAGGGATCATGC
>NZ_RZQE01000053.1:0-21439 GCF_004022955.1 Mesorhizobium sp. M7A.F.Ca.US.002.01.1.1
AGGATATGTCGCGGCCGCGCCGGTCCAGCTGCCGAGTTTTTCGAGCGCATGCACGACATTGGCGTGCGGCAAGGTGCGGCCGGTATTTTCGCCGCGCGAAACCGGCACCTCGACCACGCCCTTGGCATAGCGCACCAGCCAGACATCGGCGTGGCCGCCAGGTGCGGCGCCGGCGCCGATGCTGATCCTGCCGCCATCGAGTGACAATGCCGGGCCGCTTGTCCGGCCGCTCGCCGCAATCAGCTTTTCGATTTCGCCGGGTGCGGCACCGACGACATCGGCATGGCCGTTGACCACCACTTGCGGCGTGAACGGCCCGTCATGACCGAGCGCCGGCTCATAACTGACCTGGCGCCGGGTGAATTCCTGTTTTCCGAAGATATCCTTCCAGCCGAGATAGTCCCAGTAGGTGACGTTGAACGACAGCGCCAGCACGCCGGGCTGGTCCTTGACCTTGATCAGATTGGCATTGGCCGGCGGGCAGGACGAGCAGCCCTGGCTGGTGAACAGCTCGACCACGCTGAGCGGCTGGGCCGCCGCCGCACCGAGCGACGCTGCCAGCGCAATCGCCGAGAGGCTGGACACTTTGATGAACGTACAGGATCGCGACATCGGCTTGCTCCGTGGGCGGCGGCGCCTGGAAGCACCGCAGATATCCCCACTTCGCCGCTGTCGGCGCCTTCGTTACAGCGCTCACCGGTTTGTGATCGGGCCGCAGGCGTTCTTCCCTTCTCCCCCTGTGGGAGAAGGTGTCGCCGCAGGCGACGGATGAGGGGTGTTCCAGGGAAAGCCAACGTCTCACTCCGCTGGAACACCCCTCATCCGTCTCGGCGCTACGCGCCGATCCACCTTCTCCCACAGGGGGAGAAGGGAAGAACGCGCCCCTACCGCCAAGGCTGTAGGCTGGTATCCCGTACATAGGCGATGATGGTATCGCAAACGGCGTTCATGTCTTTCAGAACGTCATCGTTCCAAAAGCGCAAAATGCGAAAGCCTTTCTCTTCCAGGTGAGTTTTGCGGACGCGGTCAGACTCCAACTCCGCATGCTGGCTGCCATCGATCTCGACGACCAAGCGTGCTTCGAAGCAGACGAAATCAGCAATGTACTTTCCAATGGGAACCTGGCGCCGAAATTTTATCCGGTCGAGCCTGCGGTCGCGCAGTTCATGCCACAGCCGGTCTTCCGCTTCCGTCATTACACACCGGAGCGAACGGGCGAAGCTTCGTTTGGCTGGCGGGACAGGTTGATGCGGCATGGCTTAGATTAGCCGGCTATTGCGCTCCGTCCAGCACCCCTCATCCGTCTCGGCGCTACGCGCCGATCCACCTTCTCCCGCAAGGGGAGAAGGCAAGAGGAGCAGCATCTACTGCGTCAGCAGTGTGTCGGACGGTCGCTTGTTGAAGTCGCACTTGCCCATCACGCTGTAGAAGAAGTCGGCGTTCGTAACGTCTGGCAGTGGAGGATTGTTGCCGCCGTCTTCCCATGCCTGATCGCTGGTCTCGCTGCAGGGCACCACGGCGAAGATGTCGACGACCGTGTTGCTGGCAACCTCGACGGGGAGGTATTTGGAAGGGTTCAGGGCCTTTTGTGCCGCGGTGCTGTACCCGGCGCCGAGGTAGAGCCGGTTCGACGTGTCTGTATTGTTCGACCTGAGCGGGTTGACCGGCCCGGACGGCACATCCATCTGCAGATAGAGCTTGTCCATCGTGCTCACGTTGATTGTTGCGCCACTGCTGTTTCCGGCGGAATTCGTGGTCGCGCACGTCGTCTTGAAATAGACGGTGGAGCCGTTCGTTTTTCCGCTTTTTGCCACCGCGGTGCTTTTGTAAACTCCCGCAGTGGCCGTGAAATCGGTTGTTGATCCTACTGTCGTGCACAGTTGGGTCTGAACCAGCGTATCGGTTGGTCCCGTGGTAATAGTTGTCGTCCCGTAACCTTTCGGCTCGGCAGCGGTATAGGTCTTACCACCGCTCGTATAGGAATAACTATACGCTTTGTAGTTATAGTTGGCCTTCATCATGGCCGTCGGCGTGGTCGTGGAGGTCCAACCGTAGGGAAGGCCGTACAGAGTCATGGTCTTGTTCCAGTAGCCCGAAACGTGATCGACATTGAACGTAGCTTCGACCAGCGCCGGCGTCTTGCTCACCGCCGACGCGACGCCGACCGTTACCGTGGGAATCCTGGCGATCTGCATGAACACGGTCGGCATGGCGAAACTTGCCGAGGCCTGCGCGGTGGCGGTGCCGTTGGCGCTGACGTCGAAGCTGTTCAGCGTCGCGGTGCCCTGTCCACCATTGGCCACGTAGGAAGCCTGCATCGCCACCTGGCGCTGCGGCTTCGTCGAGGCCGTATCCATCGTGGTGATCGACAGGATCGCGGCGTCGAGTGCCGCCTGCTCGGTCGACCTGGTCTGGACAGCGGAGGTGTAGTCGACGGAAAAGCCGATCGCCGTGATCAACGGTATCATGGCAAGAATGAGTATCGGTGCGAACGAGCCGCTCCGCGACTCGATAAAACTGCCTGCAAGCCCCCGCATGCCTTCGTCCTTACATCAGATATTTCCCTCCGCTAACATCCCGTTCGCAAATTATGCTCTAACGGGCTTGGTTAAAATTTATAGATTTTTCGCGAAAAGCGCGAAAAAAGCGACAGGCGCCCGTGCTGCCTGCTCCGGCAAAGGCGCACAGCTTGCTCGGGCAAGCCACCCCTGCTAAACGCGCGCCATGAGCACGCCCCTCGACCACATCCGCAATTTCTCCATCGTCGCCCATATCGACCATGGCAAATCCACGCTTGCCGACAGGCTGATCCAGCTGACCGGCGGGCTGGAGCTGCGCGACATGAAGGAGCAGGTGCTGGACTCGATGGACATCGAGCGCGAGCGCGGCATCACCATCAAGGCGCAGACGGTGCGGCTGAAGTACCGCGCCAACAATGGCGAGGACTATATCCTCAATTTGATCGATACGCCCGGCCATGTCGACTTCGCCTATGAAGTGTCGCGGTCGCTGGCCGCCTGCGAGGGCTCGCTGCTGGTCGTCGATGCCTCCCAGGGCGTCGAGGCGCAGACGCTGGCCAATGTCTACCAGGCGATCGACAACAACCACGAGATCGTCGTGGTGCTGAACAAGGTCGACCTGCCGGCCGCCGAGCCCGAGCGCATCCGCGAGCAGGTCGAGGAGGTGATCGGCATCGACGCCTCCAACGCCGTGCTGATCTCGGCCAAGACCGGCCTTGGCATTCCGGACGTCCTGGAGGCCATCGTCCACCAATTGCCGCCGCCGCGCGAAGGCGACGCCACGGCGCCCCTGAAGGCGATGCTGGTCGACTCCTGGTACGACGCCTATCTCGGCGTCATCGTGCTGGTGCGCGTCATCGACGGCGTGCTGAAGAAGGGCCAGACCATCCGCATGATGGGCACCGGCGCCAAATATCTGGTCGAGCGCACCGGCGTGTTCACGCCGGCGCGCATCAATGTCGACGAGCTCGGCCCCGGCGAGTTCGGCTTCTTCACCGGCTCGATCAAGGAAGTGGCCGACACCCGCGTCGGCGACACCATCACCGAGGACAAGCGCGCCACTGCCAAGGCGCTGCCCGGCTTCAAGCCGGCGCAGCCGGTGGTGTTCTGCGGCCTGTTCCCGGTCGACGCCGCCGATTTCGAGGATCTGCGCGCCGCGGTCGGCAAATTGCGCCTCAACGACGCCAGCTTCTCCTTTGAGATGGAGACCAGCGCAGCGCTCGGCTTCGGCTATCGCTGCGGCTTCCTTGGCCTCTTACATCTCGAAATCATCCAGGAGCGGCTGGAGCGCGAGTTCAACCTCGACCTGATCGCCACGGCACCGAGCGTCGTTTATCGGCTGGCTCTGACCGACGGCTCGATGAAGGAACTGCACAACCCGGCCGACATGCCCGACGTGGTGAAGATCTCGGCGATCGAGGAGCCGTGGATCCGCGCCACCATATTGACCCCCGACGACTATCTCGGCGGTATCCTGAAGCTCTGCCAGGACCGGCGCGGCATCCAGGCCGACCTGTCCTATGTCGGCAAGCGCGCCATGCTGATCTACGACCTGCCGCTCAACGAGGTCGTCTTCGATTTCTACGACCGGCTGAAGTCGATCTCCAAGGGCTACGCCTCCTTCGACTATCACCTGACCGACTACCGCGAGGGCGACCTGGTGAAGATGTCGATCCTGGTCAATGAGGAGCCGGTCGATGCGCTTTCCATGCTGGTGCACCGCACGGCGGCGGAAAAGCGCGGCCGGCAGATGTGCGAGAAGCTGAAGGAGCTGATCCCGAACCACCTGTTCAAGATCCCGATCCAGGCCGCGATCGGCGGCAAGGTCATCGCCCGGGAAACCATCTCGGCGCTGCGCAAGGACGTCACCGCCAAATGCTACGGCGGCGACGTCTCGCGCAAACGCAAGCTGCTGGATAAGCAGAAAGAAGGCAAGAAGCGGATGCGGCAGTTCGGCAAGGTCGATATTCCGCAGGAGGCGTTTATCCAGGCGCTGAAGATGGGCGATTGAGAAGCCGGTTGGTGCGCGCAGCGCGCCAAGTCATCGATCCGGTGGATCGATGGCAGGCTTCGAAAGCGGGGGAGCTGCCGGAGGCAGCGGGCCCCCCGCCAGCGCGGCGCTGACGCTGCGCGGTGGAGAATATTCTCCGGGAGGTGGGGTGGGGTGTTCGCCGGGCGCAGGCGGAGGCTCTCCCAAATCCGCAGTAATTTCTCGAAAAATGCCATCGATATTCGCGAAGATCAGCCGACCTAATTCGACAACGTCCGATGCGTCGCCCAGACGAATAAAACGCATGGTTCGCAGGCATAGCACCGCAATGTCATCGGGCGAATTGTTCGCTGTTTGATAAACAGGCGGGAATGAGGATAGAACGGCTCGGGCCAATCTTGGCTCTAGGCGCGGCGAAGCAGTATTCCAAACATGTAGGGCGACAGACTGGCTTCCGACTCGGAGGCCAAAATTCGGTGTGAACTTAACCGAAAAGATTTCGCTCGGGCTTCGCACGGTAGTTGGCGGGAACTCCAAAATCGCGCCCAGGTTAAGAGCTCTCCAAGCCTCCAACTGCTGTAGGCCAAGTTGAGCGGATCGTCTCTCTGGCTCTTGTACAAACTCTCTAACGACTCTCCAGCCATCAGACGTTGGCAGAGTCGGCGGAGGCTACTGTGAAAATCATAGCCTCCCCCTCGTGGCGTAAATCTTCGACGCAGCTCCGTCCGTTGCGGTCGGTCGTGTCATATGTAAAATTCTTAAGAAAGCAGAAATTCCGAACGCTGGCATTGAGACACCTTCGCGGATTTCGATTCGCAATCACTAATATATACGAAGATTCCTATTTTGTTCTCTCATTTAACATGCCAATCGCTAAAGGGTGAATATGGCATAGTTAGAATCGGAGAGTCGTGGCTTTCGATCACTCGGCTAGGGTGTCAAACAGCGAAGGCTGGTCGTCATCATGGACAACGCGGGCGAGGAACACTCCCTTTATCGGGACGTGCGGGTAAGCCTCATGGAGAAGTGCCTGTGCCGCCTTAAAAGAAGCTCCCCTTGCGATCACATCATCAAATATTGCAATCGTATCGACGCTCTGGGGCAGGTTAACAGTTTGGAATGCCCAGCCCGCCTTCAAACTTGCGGGGTCTGGTCGATTACTAGTATCATGAGCCGCAACGCGTTCTTCAATTTGTTTTATACAATTAATAATTATCGCGCCAGCTCCAAAACTTCGAGTTATCAGTCGCAAAAGTCTATCGTCATAAGCTGGGTGGCTGACGGGCTTACTGCACGGAACAGGGCACCAAGCAATCTTTGACAAGCGATCCGTTAGCACTGCGCTACGAAGTTTTTCTGCCCAATAGTCAGTTGACCGCGCCTTATGTTTATAGCGATGGACATTCTCATCGCGGATTGCAGGGCTCATTTTAAAGTTTAAGATGTGGTTGTTCGTCTCGGACTTATAACCCCCGTGCGCGGTATACTCCCCCAGATAAAGGATATAGTCATCTTTCTCTAGGAAGCCATGCTCCCCGCGTGTCAGATCATCGATCTTTGTAAAGCGCGCTGACATTTGCCAAAATATCTTCAATACCAGAAACTCGGATCGCGCCTAGTTCCTCGAACCTGTGGGGCCACGTTATATCGGATCTATGAAAACAGCTTTCAAGAATTAATAGCGGTCGACCTTGTGCTAAAGCCGCTCGCGCTTGCGTGAGTGTTCCAGATGTTTCCCCAGCTTCAACAATAACAGTTGCATCCGTCAAAGCACTCATCGTTATGTTCCGCTCTGGGAAAAAGGTTCGCGTCTTATTCAAGGGCATAGCCTTGTATGCCACAACCGGAACCTGCGATATCAAAAGGTTCTCTCGGGCTATCTTCTCATGAATACCCCTATTTTCTCTCGGATAAGCCGTAGAAATTGGAGTTCCCACTACTGCAATTGTGGGGAATTTCAGAGATATGGCTGTTTCATGGACAATTGCATCGATCCCTTTCGCCAGCCCGGAGACCGGAATAATTTTGTCAGAAATCAGCCCCTGGACTATTCGGCGGGTCTGCAAAATACCTTCATCGCTTGGCTCACGAGTGCCCACCACTGCAATAGAAGGCTGTTCTGAGAGCGCCCAATAGCCTTGATAATAAAGCAGTTCGATAGGATGTTTCGCTACACGAATTTTGTTGGGATATTCGCCGGCGCCGTGAATCCTGACACCATACGGAGCAGAGCTAAATTTCCGTATTTGTTCATCTGCTAGTTCGGCATATTTGACTGCTGTGGGATATGGGACGAAATCAGAGGGAACAGAAAAGGGGACACCGCCGAACCTGTCGGCAATCGACTTAAATGATGCCCCATGGTCCAGCCAAAGGGCCTCATACGCACCCATTTCCAACCAAGGAGAAATGGGGTCGGAAGACTTAAGATCGAATTGCGTAGCTGCGGTCATGTTGCCTATTTAGGGCTGCATCGGCAGATGTTCGACTGGAATTGCGTCAAGGCGCATTTTGGAACAAAACAGGAACTTACACAAGAGACTTTATTGCCGAGCATTTGCAATCGGTTACGTCGTATCCTAATCGGGAATTGCCGGGGAAAACGCCTCCCCTTGTAGCAGGGAAGCCCTGTCGTACAGGCGGCGAGAATACTTGGCCGTCCGCTCCATTCCCCTTCTCCGATGTCCGCCCGTCACCTATTGTAAACGCCCCGCCCTGTCGTATCCTCTCTCCCGGCTTGGGGAGACATCACATGCGTTCCACTCTAGACACCGTCGCCGCGATCGGCCTCGCCATCGGCGGTGCCTTCGGCCTTGCCGGCACCTTCGTCGCCAGCGCCCCACTTCGCGAAACACTCTGGACGATCGACGGTGCCGCACTGGTGGTCGCCACCGCGCTGTTGACGATGAAATACCAGCGGCTGGCAATGACTGCATAGCCGCGGGCTTCCTGACCTTCCTGGCCGGAGAGACCCTGCTGATGGCGGGCAATGCGGCGGGGCTGGAGGCCAGCGTGCCCTCCTATGTCGGCGGCATCTCGCTTTGGGCGGCGGCACTGGTCATGGTCAGCGTGCCCAGGACATTTGCCCTGTGGATGCGGCTCACCGCGCTGGTGGCGGCCGTGCTGTTTGTCGTCTCGGCTTGCATGATCCTCTGGGGGGCGCCCTTGCTGCCGACCTCGGCACCGCTGCCCGCCGCGGGCTATCCGTTCCTGGTGCTGACCTTTGTCGGCTGGATCTGGACGCTGCTGAAGCCGGCCCGGTGAGGCTTTGTCCGCTTGCGTACCAAACGTCCGGCCTGGTTGATCGGGCATCGGCGGGGCGGTAAAAAATCCGGGCGGCGGACCCAGGTTCGCCAGTGGCCGGCGCGGGCTCAGGCAACTGCCTCACCGGCATTCGCGCCGGCCATTTTCAACCCGTCAGATGATCGCAGCGATCCACCGGCTAGCCCTGCACTTGAAGGGGCGCTGACGCTTCTGACCTTCTCCCCTTGTGGGAGAAGGTGGATCGGCGCGCAGCGCCGAGACGGATGAGGGGTGCGTGACGGAGTGAGGCGGTGAAGGTTCTGCTCTGGTTCAGGGCGTTTACTGTTGGCGTATCGCCAAGCTGGAACACCCCTCATCCGTCTTGCCGCTGCGCGGCAATCCACCTTCTCCCACAAGGGGAGAAGGTTAGAAATGCCGGCGCATCACCGTCGCCCGGCCCTTCGCAGGCTCAGAGCGTTCGAGGCTCGTAAAGCCAAGCAATTGGCTTTACGTCCGCTAGCGCGGACCGCCTCTCAACTCTCAATCCACACCTTCTCAAAGTGCTGCTCCAGCGCCTGGTGCTGTTCGCAGCCTTCGACGCCTTTGCGGTAGGTGCGGTAGACCGAGCGCCAGTAGGGTTGGATGATGATGCCTGAATCGCGCAAATTCTGCTCGATCTTGCCCATGATCTCCTTGCGCGCCTTGGCGTCGGGTGTCGCCAGTGCCTTGTCGAGCAGCGTGTCGAACTCGGGATTGGCGTAGGCGCTCTCGTTCCAGGCGGCGCCGGATTTATACGCCAGCGCCAGCACCTGGACGCCGAGCGGGCGGCCGAGCCATTCGGTGCAGGAGAAGGGGTATTTGCTCCAGTCGTTCCAGAAGGTGGCGGCCGGCAGCACGGTGCGCTTGATCTTCAGGCCGGCCTCGCGCATCTGCGCGCCGATGGCGTCGCCGGTGCTCTTTTGCCATTCGACGTCGACGGAGATGAGCTCGAACTCGTGGTCTGATTTGCCGGCCTCGGCCAACAGCTTCTTCGACTGCTCGACGTCACGCTTCGCCGGGCCGATATCGGCATATTCGGGGTGCATGGGGCCGACATGGTGGTTGTCGGCGGGCTTGCCGCGGCCGCCGAGGCCGAGCGCCAGCACGGCGGCATTGTCGACGGCGAGCTGGGCGGCGCGGCGCACCTTGACGTCGTCATAGGGCGCGTTGGCGACATTGAAGCGGGCGACGATGGTCGAACCGGTGGCGATCTCGGAATTCATCAGCCCCATCGTCTCGGTCTGCGAGACGGCATCGGAAGCGGTCTCGTGGTCGGTGTCGATCTCGCCGGATTCGAAGGCCGAGAGCATGGCGTTGGGGTCGGAGCCGTAGTCGACCCATTTGATGCCGTCCAAGTAGAATTCGCCCTTCCACCAGGGCTTGTCTTTGCGCTTCACCTCGGCACCGGTCTCGGCATCCCAGCTGACCAGCTCGCAGGGACCGGTGGTGATGGCCAGCGCCTTCAGGGGATCGCCGTCGCCCTCATAGGAGCGGTGCATGATCAGTGCGGGATAGTCGGCCATGCCGGCGATCAGCGAGATGTCGGACTTGGGCAGGTTCAGCTTGATGGTGAAGTCATCGACCTTTTCGATGCCGCCATCGACGACCTTCTTGGTGTCGGCATTGACCAGCGCGCCCATGCGCGCGGCGACCGAATTGCCCGGCACGGAAGCGTCGCACCAGCGGGTGAGGTTGTGGATTACATCGTCGGCGTTGAAGGCATCGCCGTTCGACCAGGAGATGCCCTTGCGCACGTGCAGGGTCAGCGTCCTGGCGTCGTCGCTCGCCTCCCAGCTTTCGAGCAGCCAGGGCTCGAAGGAGAAGTCGGTGTTCCAGCGCACCAGATATTCGTTGCAGTGGCGCGCGACATTCGACATCTCCACGCCGTCGAAGGTGCGCGGGTCCTTGAAACCCTTGACGTTCATGGCGACGCGCAGGACGCCGCCCTTCTTGGGTTCCGCCGCGCGGGCAGGGATGGTGCCAAGTCCGCCCAGCGCCAGCGCCCCGGCGGCGCTGACGCCGAGCCCGGCCATCAGCGCCAGATATTCGCGGCGGTTGATGCCGCCGGCCTTGAAATCGTCGGCCACGGGTTTGGCTTGCGGGTGGAGTTTGCGGTCGGTCAGCATGAATTTCATCGTCGTTCCCCTGTTGTTGATGCATGCCGCCCAAAAGTGCCCAGCGGTTTTGGGACAATGGCATGCACAGAAAAATCGCCCCGGCCGATCGACAGGCGCGGGGGCGGACGCGACCGCCGGGGCGCCGTTGCCTGAGGGGGAATGATAAGGCTGGGTGACGCTAGGGAGTGTTCGGTTTTCCGCAGTGATTGTGCGGGGTTCCGCGGGGGGAGTCGGCGATTGGCGTATGCGTTGGACGATGGCGCGGCGCGAATCTCCCTCCTTGAGGGGGAGATGTCGCCGAAGGCGACAGAGGGGGTCGGTACGACGGGACTCGACCTCCTATGTTCCATTGTTGAAAAGAGGATGCCGGCGCTTCACGCGAGACGCCCCCTCACCCAGCCTCCGCTTCGCTCGGCTGACCTCTCCCCGAGGGGAGAGGAGACTTGCAGCGCCGGCGCTTCTCTCTTCTCCCCAGCGGGGAGAAGGTGGCCGCGAAGCGGCCGGATGAGGGGGGCCTTCGCCACGTTCAATACGGCCACTCGCCCCTGCCCAGCGCGCCAACCGCGCCGACAATCCGCGCAAACGCTTCCGCGGCTGCCGGCACCGTGGTGCGGGCACGCAGGAAGCTGTGCACCAGCCTCGGCTCTTCGTGCCACCACGCCTTGCCGCCGGCGGCCACAATGCGGTCGCGGTAGGTCTCGCCATCCGAGGACAGCGGGTCGCATTCGGCGGTGACGATCACCGTCGGCGGCAGGCCGGTGAAATCCTTGTCGCGCAGCGGCGCAAAAGTCGGATCGTCCAGCGATTGGCGCCTGGCCGAGCGGACGTCGCGGTAGAAGGCGACGTCGGTCACCGACAGCAGCGGCGCGTCGGCGTGTTCGATGTAGGAGCCGGCACGCTCGTCGCCGCCGAGCTCGGGGTAGATCAGCACCTGGCCGATCGCAGCGCTGGCGTGCCGGCGCGTCGCCTGCGCCACCGCCGCGGCCAGATTGCCGCCGGCGCTTTCGCCGCACAGCACCAGCGGCAGGCCTGATCTCGCCGCTGCCCATTCGAAGGCGGCCACCGCATCGTCGAAGGCGGCGGGATGGAGATGCTCCGGCGCCAGCCGGTAATCGACCGACAGCACGTCGAAACCTGTGCCGGCGCAGAGCTCGGCGCAGATGTCGTCATGGCTTTCCAACCCGCCGAGGATGAAGCCGCCGCCGTGGTAGTAGACCACCATCGCCTTGGCGGCGTTGCCCTCGAGCCGGTAGCGCCGGACCGGGATGTCGCGGCCGGCGGCGGCGATCAGCCCGTCGCTGGCCTTGACGCCAGCCGGGCGGCCCTGGTGGAAAGCCCGGCTCATCCGGTCGTAGACGGCGCGCTGCTTGTCGATCGGCAGGCCGATGATTTCGGGCGGATACCAGGCGTTGACGGCGTCGATATAGGCCCAAAGGGCCGGGTCGAGCCGTGTTTCGTAAGAGCCTCGCGTCATAGATCGGCGTAGAGCGCGGCCGCGTTGTCGAAGCTGAAACGCAGCGGCACCGAGCCCTCGACCTGCCAGACGGTGACGGTTTCGCCGGCCAGCAGCCGGCAGGCGTCGTCGGTGTCGGTGACGGCGCCGCCATAGAGCCGGTTGGCGAGGTTGAGGATACCGGTCTGGTGCATGGCCGCGCTGCCGCTGCCGCAGGCATCCTTGACCAGCAGCACGCGAAAGCCTTTTGCCACCGCATCCTTGACCGACGCGTCGATGCAGGCCTCGGTCCAGACGCCTGATATGACCAACCATTCGATGCCGGCCGACTTGATGTCGCGTGCCGCCGGCCCGCAGCGGAAGGCGCTGGCCTCGGCCTTGATCAGCAGCGCCTCGCCCTTGGCCGGCGCCACCTCATGGCAGATTTCGGTCAGCGGATCGCTCTTGTCGGAAAAGGCCGACTTGCCGTCCTCGCCGAGCGGATGAAACGGGCGGTCCTGGCTGTCGAGATCGACGATGTAGGCCCAGTGGTAGAGCGGCACATGGTTCTGCCGCGCCGCCGCCTGCAGGCGCTGGACGTTGGCGAGGATGCTGCTGAAGCCTTCAACCAGATAACGCGGGTCCTGCCGGTGCTCTTCCTGCAGGTCGATGAAGATCGCGGCTACGGTGCCGCGCTTGAGGGAGATGGGCGTTTTCATGCGGCGCCTGCGTGATGCATGGGCGAGGCAGTCAAAGACCCTTCCGTATGCCGGCGGGACAGAGGAGGGCGCCAGGCAACGAGGCGCTCATTGGTTGCCCGTATCAAACCTGCGTCTCCAGAAACTCGTCCTCATAAGGAAAGCGCGACAGAAGCTCCGTGCCCGTCTCGGTGATCAGGATCTCGTCCTCCAGCTTGACGCCCTCGCGGCCGCCCTTTTCGCCGATATAGCTTTCGACGCTCACCACCATGCCTGGCACGATATGGCCGTCGCGGCCATAGGTCTCGTAATCCATGGCGTGCGCGATGAACGGTGTCTCGCCATGCATGCCGACGCCGTGCATGACCGAGGTGTAGCGCTGGTCGACGAAACGGTCGGGGATCTTCCACGCCTGCTCGGCGATCTCGCGGAAGGCCATGCCGGGCTTGACGATCGAAATGTTGTGCTGAACCTGGTCATGCGCCATGCGGTAGAGCGACTTCTGGTAGGGCGTCGGCTTGCCCGGCCCGCAGCGGAAGGTGCGCGAGAAATCCGAATAATAGCCGTAGCAGCCGATGGTGTCGGTATCGAGCGCCAAGAGTTCGCCGGGGCGGATCTTGCGGCCGCTGGCCTCGTTGAACCACGGGTTGGTGCGCTGGCCTGATGTCAGCAGCCGCGTCTCGATGAACTCGCCGCCCTGGCGGATGACCTCGCCATACATGATGGCGAACAGGTCGTTTTCGGAAACACCGGGCTTGATCGCCTCACGCACCGCATAGACGGCAGCCTCGGCGCCGGCCATCGACACCTGCAGGCATTTGACCTCTTCCGGCGTCTTCACCGCGCGCACCGCCAGGATTTCGCCCTGGCAATCCCTGACCTCACAGCCGCGCTTTTCCAGCGCCAGCGCCTGCAGATGGCTGCAGCGGTCGAGGCCGAGCTTCATCGAGCCGCCGCCATGCTTTTTCAAAAGCTCGGCGATCTCGTCGGCGAACGGACCTGCGGTCTCGTCGTCGCGGCCCGAGACCGACGACCAGACCAGCTTGGAAGGCCGCGCCTCGTCGATCGTGTCGAGCACCATGGAGACATGATAGCTCTGCGGATATTCGAACAGCACGATCGGCCCGTCGGTCGGGATAAAGAAATAGCGGGTCGAGTTGCGCAGGAAATAGCCGAACATGTTGCGCGAGCCTGTGGCGTAGCGCTGGTTGTACGGATCGAACAGCACCACGCCGCCATAGCCGGCCTTGCGCATCCAGCCGCGCAGCTTGGCCAGCCGGCCCTTGCGCAGGGCGTCGGCATCGATGAAGGACGGTTCGGTGTCCGACAGCCACATGCCGCCGGCCGGATCGGCCGCCGCGGGGTGGCGCATGCGATCCTTGAAGTCCACGTCCTCGGTGCTGTCGGGGTCGAAAACGACGATGCTCATGGGGTGCCTGGCCTTGGGTGGGTTGGGAGGGCTGGAGCATGGCGCAGCGGGGGCCGGAGGATTGTGCTGGAAACCGCGTGTGTTGTGCGGAATGCCGCTGGGCAACAAGAGATGCAGGCGCCAAGCGCCCCCCTCTGTCCTGCCGGACATCTCCCCCTCAAGGGGGGAGATTGGCAGCTTTGGCCTCATCGCTCTTTTCTTCATCGCTGAAAATTGGCGAAAGCCGTTGTTACATCCGATCTCCCCCCTTGAGGGGGAGATGTCCGGCAGGACAGAGGGGGGCGCTGTCCCGCCATTCCTTTGACTACCCTAATGCCTCCGCGCCAGTTTCGGCGGATGGCCATGCTCCTCGCGAAACGCCCGGGCAAAACTCGACATCGAGGCAAACCCACATGCCAGCGCCACGTCGCGCACGGCGAGCGTCGAATGCGCCAAAAGATCGGCGGCGCGTTTGAGCCTCAGGCGCCGGTAGTAGCCATTGGGCGAGATGGCGAGTTCGGAGCGGAAGGAGCGCTCGAGCTTGTCTGAGGACACGCCGAGCTTCGCGGTCAGCTCGGCCATGCCGAGCCGTTCCTCGACCGCATCCTCCATGATGGCGATGGCCGACAGCACCAGCTCGTTCTGGACCCCAGTGCGCAGGCGCAGCGGCATCATCTTGCGGTCGATGCTGGAGCGCAGCTGGCTGTGCACGAACCATTCGGCGACGCCGGCGGCAAGCTCGGCGCCGTAATCGCGGGTGATGATCTCCAGCATCATGTCGAGGCTGCCGACGCCGCCGGCCGAGGTGAAGCGCTTGCGGTCGATGACATAGAGGTCGCGCCTGAGCTCGATGTTGGGGAAGGCTTCGGTGAAGGCGGCCTGGCTGGTCCAGTGCAAGGTGCAGGCATGGCCGTCGAGCAGGCCGGCGCGCGCCAGGAAGAACGCGGCATCCGCCACCGCCCCGATATGGGCGCCATTGCGCAGGCTCTTGCGGATCCAGTGTGCAGCGTCCTCGGCGACGAGGTGATCGGCATCGCCGCCCGAGCAGACGACGATGCGGTCGACCTTCGGGGCATCCTCGGCGTAAAAGCCCGGCTGGATGACGACGCCGTTCGACGCCTCGACCGCACCTTTCGTGCCGCCGACGATGATCCAGCGATAGCATTCTCTTTTCGCCAGGACATTGGCGGCGCGCAGCGGCTCGATGACCGAGCTGAACGCCATCATCGGAAAACCTGGGAACACCAGCACGGCGAAAGTGAGGGGTTCAGTGGGCTTGGGTGGTTCGCGCGTGGCCATGGGGCGCTACATTTCGGGCAGATGGGGTTCGGGGTCAATTGGCCGGTCCATCATCATGAGACGTCCGCGCGCCGCCCCTTGCCCTTCCTCTCCCCCGTCGATCGGGGGAGAGGTGTCGAGCGAAGCTCGACGGAGTGGGGGTCGACCCTCGCCGCGCGCCTGAGGTCTCTTGCTCGTCAGATTGTGCCTGTCTTGCGGCGACTGCGCGTCTGCGAACGCCTTCCCCCACTCCGTCTCGGCTTCGCCGAGCCACCTCTCCCCCCTCCGGAGGGAAAGGAAAGGAAAGGAGCCAAGGCAGGGCGATGAGGGGCAACGCTGAAGTTGCAAGTTGATTGAGCTTCTAGCCCGCCAGCGCCTGATCCAGATCGGCGATCAGATCATCGCCATCCTCGATCCCCGCCGACAACCTTACCAGCGAATCCGATATGCCGATCTCGGCCCGTTTCTCCGCCGGTATGGAGCCATGCGTCATCAGCGCCGGGTGCTCGATCAGGCTCTCCACACCGCCGAGGCTTTCGGCGAGCGTGAACAATTGCGTGCGTTCGAGGAACTTTTTGGTGCCGGCTAGGTCGCGGTCGAGCACGGCTGTGATCATGCCGCCGAAGGCATGCATCTGCTGGACGGCGACGGCGTGCTGCGGGTGGCTGGCGAGGCCGGGATAGATGACGCGGCGGACGTCGCGGCGCGCTTCCAGCCATTGCGCGATCTTCAGGCCGTTGGCGGAATGGCGCTCCATGCGCAGCGCCAGCGTTTTCAGCCCGCGCAGTGCCAGAAAACTGTCGAACGGGCCCGAAATGGCGCCGATGGCGTTCTGCAGGAATTTCAGCTGGGCGGCCAGATCCTTGTTGTCGCCGACGACGGCCACGCCGCCGACCATATCGGAATGGCCGTTGAGATATTTGGTCGTCGAATGCACGACGATATCGATGCCAAGCTCCAGCGGCCGCTGGATATAGGGGCTGCAGAAGGTGTTGTCGGCGACCGTGAGAATCCCCTTGCGCCTGGCAAGTGCGGCGACGCCTTCGAGGTCGACGATGCGCAGCAGCGGGTTGGTGGGGGTTTCGACCCACAGCATTTTCGTCTCGGGCCGGATCGCGGCCTCGACGGCGGCAAGGTCGGTGAAGTCGACGAACGAGACCTGCAGATTGGCCGAGCGTTTGCGCACCCGCTCCATCAGCCGGAAGGAACCGCCATAGATGTCGTCGGTGGCAACGATATGCGCACCGGAATCGAGCAGCTCCAGCACGGTGGCGATCGCCGCCAGCCCGGACGCGAAGGCGAAGGCGGCCGAGCCGCTTTCGAGGTCGGCCACCGCGCGCTCGAAAGCAAAGCGCGTCGGGTTCTGGCTGCGGGCATATTCAAAGCCCTTGTGCACGCCGGGCGATTGCTGGCCATAGGTCGAGGTGGCGTAGATCGGCACCATTACCGCGCCGGTCAGCGGGTCGTGGCTCTGGCCGCCATGGATGGTGCGCGTCGAAAAAGCCAGTCGGTTCTTGCCGGCTGGCGGGGTGCTGCTGGTCATCGTGCGCGCCTCAGATGGTTGATCAGATCGATGCGGGTAATCAGGCCGACGAATTCGTCGCCGTCGAAGATGATGGCGACCTCGTTGCGGTCGAACACCGGCAGCAGCGCGTCCAGCGTCTGGCTGGCCTGCAGCGTGTGCAGGTTGGAGGTCATGGCCGTGCGCACCGGGCCGTTGAAGCGCTCCCAGCGGCCGTCATAAGGGCCGTCGACCTTGGCCAGTATGTCGCTTTCGTCAACGATGCCGACGAGCTTGCCGTTGTCGAGCACCGGCAGCTGCGAGACATCGGAGCGGCGCATGCGGCCATAGGCATTGAGCAGGCTTTCGTCCGGGCCGACATAGACGGTGTCGCCGGTGCGGTGCGAGCGCATCACCAGGTCGCGCAGATCGCCATGCTGCTCGTGCTCGGCCAGCCCCTGCTCGGCCAGCCAGAAATCGTCGAACACCTTCGACAGATACTTGTTGCCACTGTCGCAGACGAAGGTGACGACGCGTTTGGGCACCGTCTGCTCGCGGCAATAGCGCAGCGCCGCCGACAGCAGCGTGCCCGAGGATGAGCCGGCAAGAATACCTTCCTTGGACAAGAGGTCGCGCACCGCCAGCATGCTCTGCTTGTCGGGGATCGAATAGGCCTTCTTGACCAGCGACAGATCGGCATTGGGCGGCACGAAATCCTCGCCGATGCCTTCCACGGTCCAGCTGCCGGCCTCTTCCATCTTGCCGGTCTTGATCAGCGGCGCCAGCACCGAGCCGACCGGATCGGCCAGCACCATTTCGGTCTTCGGCGACACTTTTGCGAAGTAGCGGCCAAGCCCGGTCAGCGTGCCGCCCGAGCCGACGCCGACCACCACGGCATCCACATCACCGTCGAGCTGCGAAAAGATCTCGGGGCCGGTGGTGGTTTCATGCGCCAGCGGATTGGCCGGGTTGGCGAACTGGTTGGCATAGAAGGCGCCGGGCGTTTCCGCCGCGATCTTCTCGGCCATGTCCTGGTAATATTCGGCATGGCCCTTGCCGACATCGGAGCGCGTCATGCGCACTTCGGCGCCGAGCGCGCGCAGGTGCTGGATCTTTTCGCGCGACATCTTGTCGGGCACGACCAGCACGATGCGGTAGCCCTTGGGGATGCCGACCTGGGCGAGACCAAGCCCGGTGTTGCCGGCGGTCGCCTCGACGATGGTGCCGCCGCGCTTGAGCTTGCCCTGCTTTTCAGCCGCGGCGATCATCGACAGCGCGATGCGGTCCTTGATCGAGCCGCCGGGATTCTGGCTTTCGAGCTTGATGAACAGTCGGCATTTGCCGGTGTCGAACTTGGTCAGCTCGACCACCGGCGTCTGGCCGATCAGGTCGAGCACCGACTTGTAGGGCGGACGCAGGCGGGACAATTCGGCTTCCGAGGGGGCACTGTCCAGTGCGGCGATCTCATGCTCGCTCATATCGATGCTCCATGACCAAGCGACCGCCTCTGGGCAGGGCGGCAGCGTAGCCTCTTTTCCAGCCCTTTGCAGTCGGAAAGAAGATAGATCGTGCCAATCAACCGGCCAGATGCGGAATGAAATTCCGGTTTGTGCCTCAAAGGCTTGGAGGGTGTGTTGAGATTCAGGTCAGGCGAGCCGAAAATGGCAGATTCCGAGAACCGGAGCGGAGCGTACTTTTGGGTACGTGAGCACCGGAAGCACAGGAAGCCGCCATTTGCAGGCCGGCATCATCTACGACACAGCCTAGCCCAGCAGCTGCTTGCTCAGCCTCGCACACTGCACGCGGATATCGGGGATGGCGTCGATCTCGAAGAAGGTGCCGCGCGTCAGCGGGCCGACGGCGAGGATCTTGGCCGAAACGGTTCCGTCGCCGGCGATGATCTCGCATTTGGTCGATACGTCGAGGCCGATGCGCAGCGGATCCGGCCTTGCCAGGCCGCGGTCGACCAGCGAGCGCACGACGCTGTTCGACGAGGTCGAGATGTCCCTCACGATGCCAGAGCAATCGTAGATGCGGGCGACCTCGAAGGTCTCGAGACGCTGCGTGTGACGCGACTGGACCTGGACGGTGAATTCGCCGTTGCGCGCAATGTCGACGACGCGGCCGGCGACCAGGCGGATGCGGCCGGATTGCACGGCCTCGGTGATACGGGCGTAGACCTCGGGCGCCATGCGATGGCGGTGGATGTCCCACCAGGCCTTGGTGTGCTCGACGAAGCGGCGCTTGGCGGAAGGCGGCCAGTTCTGCCAGATCTTCTGGTTGAACGGCCGCAGCCCGTCGACGACGTCACGCCAGTCGATGCCGGCCTTCTGGTTTTCCTTGATCAGGTCGCGGAACCAGCCGACGAAATAGGAGAGCTGCGTGCCGAGCGGAATGTCGGCGACGTCGAGCTTGATCGGATTGCCCTTGCGATGCGGCGAGGGCAGCAGGCCGCGCCTGGACACAGCTATGATGTCGCCGCGATGGCCGCGTTGCTCCAGCGCCAGGAAAGCATCGACCATGCTGAGGCCGGTGCCCAGCACCATGACGCCGGCGCCGGGCGGAAGTGCTGTGTCGGCTTCCGATCCCATCCTGATGGCATGGCCTTGCGCCGGCTCCTCGTCGTGGCCGGTGGCCAGCACGGCGAGATGCGCAACCACGCTGGTGCCGTTGGCCAGCGCCACTTCGACGCCGGAGGCGGTGGGCGTGATCGAGAGGCTTTCCTCGCGGATCAGCCGAAGCCGACCGCTCTGCTTTTCCCGCGCTTCCAGATCGACCAGCAACTCGCCGAGATAGCGGGCATAGATGCTGCGTGGCGCATAGAAGGGCGCCTCCTCAGCCGTTGCCAGGCCGCGTTCCTGAAGCCAGCGCCAGAAATTGCCGGGATCGTCGGCATAGGCGCTCATGCCGGCGGCGCTGACATTCAGTACATGCGCCGACAGCAGCGTCGAATAGGCGATGCCCTGACCGAAATGCGGGCGCCTTTCGATCAGCGTGACGCGCAGGTCGGGATTGGGCGACTTCAGGAGATGCGCGGCCAGCACGACGCCGCTGGCGCCGCCACCGACAATGATGATGGAGTTGGCGCGCCCGGTCATAGGCATGCCTTCGCTCTGCGCAGCGCCAGTGTCAGGCCTGGACCTTCACCGCGACCGGCAGATCGCCGATGCCGACCGACAGGTCGTCGAGAGAGATATCGCGCATTTCGGCGAGGCTGCGCTGATCGAGCACCTCGGCGATCGCCTGCCGGACCTCGAGCATCAGATGTCGGACTTGGCATGTCGCCTCGTTGCAATCTTCACAGCGCTGGTACTGGGTGCGGCTGGCACAGGGGATCGGCGCCAGCGGACCGTCGAGGACGCGCACGACATGGCCGACCTTGATCTCGTCGGCGGGCCGCGCCAGGCGATAGCCGCCATCCTTGCCCTTGCGGCTCTGGACGAAGCCGGCATTGCGCAACTCGCCCAGGATGGCGTCGAGAAATTTCTTCGGGATGTTGTTGCCGGTGGCGACGTCGTTGACGAAGGCGAGCTGCCCGGCCGGCAATCGCGCGAGGTGGACAAGCGCCTTGAGGCCGTACTTACCTTTTTTGGTGAGCATGAGATCAAATTTTCTCTGGCATGCGACGGCATGGAACCATCGGTTGCAAAACGCCTGGCGTGCGTTGCCGCCGCGTCCAAGCCCGCATGACACATAAATTCTAGTGACATGATGTACAAGCCGAGAACTGCTGATTTTGCTTCGTTTTCAAGCCGCGCGGGCCATTTTGACCAGCCTTTGTGCCCACAGGGATACAAAAGCGCACGAGTTTGGGGGCGCGATCATCGCGATATGGTGACTGCTCATCGTCGCCTCCAGTCTCAATGTCGATAAGATTACTATACTTACCCTCGAACACGCGGAATGGGTTGTCAAATCGGCGGTTGTTTGAGGCATGAATTTGCCTGGAAGAGGCCGGAAGCGGGAATTCTAGTTCGCGGTGGGCGTAGGCGGAGCCATCACCGCAGTTCAGGAGGTTAGAGGTCGGTGGGACAGAGGGGGGCGCTGGCCCGCCGGCGTCGAAAGGCCTGCCCTGTGGCGACACTCTGCCCCACCGCAACCACCCTATCCGCCTCACCACCTCACCATCGACAGCTTTTTTCTAACAAGCCCGCCTTGGTTGGAAGGATTTAACTCTACAAGAACCATAGAATTAGCTGACTATTATGAAGCATTCCGGTTTTTCTCTTTTCAGGAGCCCTTCATGTCCATCATTTCGCGACGCATTGTTCTCCTCTCATCAGCGGCACTTGCCGGCGCGGCCTTCCTCGGCCCGGCCCTGGCCGACGACCTCAAGATCACCATCGGCTACCAGACGGTGGTCGAACCCTCGAAAGTGCCGCAGGCCGACGGCGCCTATGAAAAGGCGACTAAGGCCACCATTGATTGGCGCAAATTCGATTCCGGCGCCGATGTCATCGCCGCGGTCGCTTCCGGTTCGGTCGATATCGGCTATGTCGGCTCGAGCCCGCTGGCGGCGGCGGCGAGCCGCGAGTTGCCGATCCAGACCATCTTCATCGTCGGCTTGATCGGCGAATCCGAGGCGCTGGTGGCACGCAACGGCGCCGGCATCGAGAAAATCGCCGATCTCGCCGGCAAGAAGGTCGCCGTGCCGTTCGTCTCGACGACGCATTACAGCCTGCTCGCAGCACTGAAGCATGAGGGCGTCGATCCGAAGTCGGTCGAGATCCTCAATCTCCGGCCTCCGGAAATCGCCGCCGCCTTCTCGCGCGGCGACATCGACGCCGCTTATGTCTGGGATCCGGCGCTCGGCCAGATCAAGACGACGGGCAAGGTGGTGGTGGATTCCTCGCAGGTCGCCGCCTGGGGCGCGCCGACCTTCGACGCCTGGATCGTGCGCACCGACTTCGCCGAAAAGAACCCGGAAGCGGTGCGCGACTTCGTCAAGGTGACGGGCGCGGCATATGCCGAGTTCCTCGCCAAGCCCGAAGCCTGGTCGGTATCGTCGCCGCAGGCGGCCGCGATCGCCAAACTCACCGGCGCCAAGCTGGAAGAAGTGCCGCAGCTGCTCAAGGGCTATGTCTTCCCGACGCTGGAAGAGCAGGCCTCCGACAAATTCCTCGGCGGCGGCACGGTCAAGGCGGTCGAAGCGACATCCACCTTCCTCAAGGAGCAAGGCAAGATCGACGCCGTGCTTCCCGACTATTCGAAATA
>NZ_RZQE01000540.1:0-3610 GCF_004022955.1 Mesorhizobium sp. M7A.F.Ca.US.002.01.1.1
CTTCTCCAGGGCGATGTCGGTTCCGGCAAGACCGTCGTCGCGCTGCTGGCCATGGCGCGTGCCGTCGAGGCCGGCGGCCAGGCAGCCTTGATGGCACCGACCGAAATCCTGGCGCGCCAGCATCTTGCGACCATCACGCCGCTTGCCGCCAAGGTAGGGCTTCGCATCGCCATCCTCACCGGTCGCGAGAAGGGCCGCGAACGCGCGGATACGCTGGCCGGCCTGGCAAGCGGCGAGATCGACATCGTCGTCGGCACCCACGCGCTGTTCCAGGAGACCGTCACCTTCAAAGACCTCGTCTTTGCCGTCATCGACGAGCAGCATCGTTTCGGCGTCCATCAGCGGCTTGCCATCACCGCCAAGGGCGACGCGCCAGACATGCTGGTGATGACGGCCACTCCTATCCCGCGCACCCTGGTGCTGACCGCTTTCGGTGACATGGACGTGTCGAAACTGACGGAAAAACCGGCCGGCCGCCAGCCGATCCGTACCGTTACGCTGCCGCTCGAGCGGCTCGACGAACTGGTCGACCGCATGGTGGACGCCGTCGCCGGCGGCCAGAAGATCTACTGGATCTGTCCGCTGGTCGAGGAATCCGAAGAGATCAAACTGATGTCGGCCGAAGACCGCTTCGCCTCGCTGAAACCATTGTTCGGCGATCGCATCGGTCTCGTTCACGGCCGCATGAAGGGTGCAGAGAAGGACGAGGCGATGCGCGCCTTCAAGCAGGGCGAGACACGCATCCTGATCGCCACCACCGTCATCGAGGTCGGCGTCGACGTGCCGGACGCCACCGTCATGGTCATCGAGCATGCAGAGCGCTTCGGCCTTGCCCAACTGCACCAGCTTCGCGGCCGGGTCGGACGCGGTGACAAGCCTTCCTCATGCGTGCTGCTCTACAAGGACCCGCTCGGCGAGACCGCAAAACGCCGGCTGTCGGTGATGCGCGAGACCGAGGATGGGTTCCTGATCGCCGAGGAGGACCTGAAGCTGCGCGGCGAAGGCGAATTGCTGGGCACCCGCCAGTCGGGCACGCCGGGCTTCCAGGTGGCTCGCATCGAGGCGCATGCCGACCTTCTGGAGGCCGCCCGCGACGATGCCAGGCTGATCCTGTCACGCGATCCGGAGCTGCAATCGCAGCGTGGTGAGGCGTTGCGCCTGCTGCTTTACTTGTTCGGTCGCGACGAAGCCGTGCGGCTTCTGCGCGCCGGCTGATCCAGGGCGGCAACCGAAGGGTTGGCCAGCATCCCTTCGATCGGCTCGCCATTCACGACAACCATTTGCTTTACTTCGGGCGCCACCAGACCGGCGGAGACGATCAGCTTGGCGCCATCCTCGATCGTCATGTCGAGCAGCACGATGTCCGACTTCGGCACATACATCAGGAAGCCCGTGGTCGGGTTTGGCGTGCACGGCATGAATACGGCGATCAGCGGATCGCCTTCCTGGTCGAGCTTCTGGTTGATCTCGGTTTCCTTTTCACTGGCGACGAACACCAGCGACCACACGCCCTTGCGCGGATATTCGACCAGCCCGACCTGGCGGAACATGTCACCCTTGTTCGACAGCACGGTCTCGAAAATCTGTTTCAGCGAGCCGTAGATGCCGCGCACCAGCGGCATGCGGCCAAGCAGGCGCTCGCCGAAATTGACGATGGCGCGGCCGACGATGTTTGCCGTCAGGAAACCGATCAGCGTGATCAGGATAAGCGCCACGATCAGTCCGAACCCCGGCACCGGAAACGACAGGTAGGTGTCAGGGCTGTAGCGGGCCGGAATATAAGGCTTCACCCAGGAATCGACCCAGCCGATGAACGACCAGGCAATGTAGGCGGTGATCGCCAAGGGCGCGCAGACGATGAAGCCCGTGAGGAAATAGTTCCTCAGCCGGGTCATGCCGGAGGTCTTGGGAGCATCGGACATGGTTCACCGGAGCGCGGGTTGCAGCGCAACATTAGTGAACCGGACGAAGCTTTGGAACTGCGAAGTTTTTAAAGAGCCGATTATGCCGCTACTTCCAACGGCTCAATCTTCTCGAGCTCCGGCGCCAGCTTTCTGGCTTCGGTTTCAAGCTCATAGGCCTGTTGAAAATTCATCCAGAATTCGGGCGTGGTGTTGAAAAATCTGGCGAGGCGAAGAGCGGTATCGGGAGTCAGGCCGATCTCTTCCTTGGCAATGCGTTCGATACGGGTGCGCGGAAGGTTGAGCTTTTTCGCCAGCGCGCCTGCACTCATGCCGAGCGGGACGAGATATTCTTCACGCAGGAATTCTCCAGGATGAACTGGACGTGCGAACTTCGATGCCATTCGGCCCAACCTCCGGTCTGGAAGGCAAAACCTATTCCACCGTCACCGATTTCGCCAGATTGCGTGGCTGATCGACGTCGGTGCCCATGAACACGGCGGTGAAATAGGCCAGCATCTGTATCGGCAGCGCATAGATGATCGGCGAGATGATTTCGGGCACATCCGGCAGCACGATTGTTTCCATCGTCTTCACGCTCACCTGCGCTGCGCCCTTGCTGTCGGTGATCAGGATGATCTTGCCGCCGCGCGCCGCCACTTCCTGCATGTTGGAAACGGTTTTCTCGAAGATCCGGTCATGCGGCGCGATGACGATGACAGGCATGTTCTCGTCGATCAGCGCGATCGGCCCATGCTTCAGTTCGCCGGCTGCATAGCCTTCGGCGTGGATGTAGGAGATTTCCTTGAGTTTCAACGCGCCTTCCATGGCCAGCGGGAAGTTGGTGTCGCGGCCGAGATAGAGCACGTCCTTGTAGCGCGAGAGTTCGCGCGCGATCCGCTCGATCTGCTCTTCAAGCTTGAGCACCTGGTTGGCGTAGCGCGGCGCTTCCGAAAGCGCGCGCACCAGGGTTTTCTCCTGTTCCTTCGAAATCATACCGCGCGCCACGCCGGCGCGCACCGCAAGCGCGGCCAGCACGGAAAGCTGGCAGGTGAAGGCCTTGGTCGAGGCGACGCCGATCTCGGGTCCGGCAAGCGTCGGCAGCACGACGTCGGATTCGCGCGCCATGGTCGATTCGCGCACATTGACGATCGCGCCGATCTTCATGCCGGCTTTGCGGCAATAACGCAGTGAGGCCAGCGTGTCGGCGGTCTCGCCCGATTGCGAGATGAAAAACGCCGCATCGTTCTCCGAGAGCGGCATTTCGCGGTAACGAAATTCGGAGGCGACATCGATGTCGACGGGCAGGCGCGCGTAGCGCTCGAACCAGTACTTGCCGATCAGGCCGGCCAGATACGCCGTGCCGCAGGCCGAGATCGCCAGCCGACCAATTTTGGCGAAGTCGAACGGCAGGTCGAGCGGCTTCGACACTCCGGAGACGAAATCCACGTAATGCGCCAGCGTGTGCGAGATCACCTCGGGCTGCTCATGGATTTCCTTTTCCATGAAATGGCGTCGGTTGCCCTTGTCGACCATGAAGCTGGTCGACAGCGACTGCTGGCGTTTGCGCTCTACCTTTGTGCCGCCGATATCGAAGATCTCAACACTATTGCGGCGCACCACCGCCCAGTCGCCATCTTCGAGATAGGTGATCGAATTGGTGAACGGGGCGAGCGCGATGGCGTCGGAGCCCAGGAACATCTCGCCAT
>NZ_RZQE01000541.1:0-3607 GCF_004022955.1 Mesorhizobium sp. M7A.F.Ca.US.002.01.1.1
ATCCAGATGAACTGCTGGCCATCAGGCCGGCAAGCCAAGTAGCTATCGGTTCGATCCCCGGAAGGGAAGGGCCGGCCACCGAAATCCGCTTGCTCCAACGCGGCAACCTGATCAAGCCGATGTCGCGGCCGGGCACCTGTCGTTCCGGCATGTCGCTTCCCTCGCCCTAGTGGTCGTCGCCTCCGCAATGGCCGGACAGCCGCCGGTCCATTATGCCGCCCGCTATCGCATCCCACGAGGACCATCATGACCGCCGCCCTACAACCCTCAGAACCGGCATTGGCCACCGACCGTGCCCGTCGCGGCGGCCGCGCTGGAAAGCGCGCCGGCGGCTCGGCCGCGTTCGAGCAGCCGGCTTTTCGCCAGTTGAAGAACCCGCTGGCGCCAACCAGGCTGGTCTCCGACGACGAGCTGGAATCGATTCACCTCGCTTCCCTGCGCGTGCTGCGGGAAATCGGCGTCGACGTGCTGCATGACGAGGCCCGCAGCATCATGAAGGCGCATGGCGCCGACGTGCGTGACGGTTCAGAGCGGGTGCGCTTCGACAGCGACATGATCCTCGACCTGGTGTCGCACTGCCCGTCGGAATTCACCATCCATGCCCGCAATCCTGCGCACAATGTGCGCTTTGGCGGCAACAATGTGATCGTCTCGATGATGGCGTCGGCGCCCAATTGCTCCGACATCGATCGCGGCCGCCGGCCCGGCAACCAGCAGGACTACCGCAATTTCTTAAAACTCGCGCAGATGCACAACATTCTGAACTGCACGGGCGGCTACCCGGTCGAGCCGACCGATATCCATCCATCCGTCCGCCATCTCGAATGCATCCGCGATCTCAGTGTGCTCACCGACAAGGTGTTCCACATCTATTCGCTCGGCAAGGAACGCAATGTCGACGGCATCGAGATCGCCAGGATCGCGCGCGGCATCAGCCACGAGCAGATGCTCGAAGAGCCGTCCGTCTTCACCATCATCAACACCAATTCGCCGCTCAAGCTCGACGTGCCGATGATGGAAGGCATCATCCAGATGTCGAGCAAGGGCCAGGTCGTCGTCGTGACGCCGTTCACCCTGTCGGGTGCGATGGCGCCTGTCACCATCGCCGGCGCACTGGTGCAGCAGAACGCGGAGGCGCTTGCCGGCATCGCCTTCGCCCAGATGGTGCGCAAGGGCGCCCCCGTTGGATATGGCGGCTTCACCTCCAATGTCGACATGAAGTCCGGTTCACCGGCGTTCGGCACGCCGGAATACATGAAGGCGCAGCTCGTCGGCGGCCAGCTTGCCCGCCGCTACAACATCCCCTACCGCACCTCCAACACCTGCGCCGCCAACACGGTCGACGCGCAGGCGGCTTATGAAAGCGTATTCTCGCTGTGGGGTGCCATCCAGGGCGGCGGCAACCTGATGATGCATGCCGCCGGCTGGCTCGAGGGCGGCCTGCGCTGCTCCTACGAGAAGACCATCCTGGACATCGACCTGCTGCAGATGGTGGCCGAATTCCTGACCCCGCTCGACCTTTCCGAAGAGGCACTCGGCTTCGACGCCATCCAGTCGGTCGGCCCGGGCGGCCATTTCTTCGGCACCCAGCACACGCAGGACCGCTACAAGACCGCCTTCTACTCGCCGATCCTCTCCGACTGGCGCAATTACGAGACCTGGGCGGAAGCCGGCTCCCCGACGGCGCTCGAAAAGGCCAACAAGGTCTGGAAGGAGCGGCTGGCGTCCTATGAGGAGCCTTACATGGACCCGGCCATCCACGAGGAACTCAACGCCTTCGTCGCCAAGCGGCGGTCCGAGGGCGGCGCGCCGACCGATTTTTGATCATCTGTGTTGTTGATGAACAGTCGACCCCCACTCCGTCGAGCTGCGCTCGACACCTCTCCCCCGATCCACGGGGTAGAGGAAGGGCGCGAGCTTATACCGGCTAGCGCCCTTCCTCTCCCTCCGGAGGGGAGAGAGGTGGCGCTGCGAAGCAGCGACGGAGTGGGGGAAGCCATTCACGAAACACGCAGCCGTCGCGAAACAGGCACGCCCCACTCCCCCGATTCAATCTCTCCAAAAGCGGACCTATCTTGATGAAATCTCACGTAAAAGCGGTTGTCATCGGCGGCGGCGTCGTCGGCTGCTCGGTTCTCTACCACCTGGCCAAGGCCGGCTGGACCGACATCATGCTGATCGAGCGCTCTGAACTCACATCCGGCTCGTCCTGGCACGCGGCGGGCGGCTTCCACACGCTGAACGGCGACCCCAACGTCGCCAAGCTGCAGGCCTATACGGTGCAGCTCTACAAGGAGATCGAGGAGATATCCGGCCAGTCCTGCTCGCTGCATTTGACCGGCGGCGTGATGATGGCCGATACGCCCGAGCGCATGGACTTCCTGCGCCTTGCCCACGCCAAGGGCCGCTATCTCGGCATGGACACAGAGCTGATCACCCCTTCCGAAGCCAAGGCGATGTTCCCGCTGATGGACGAGACCAATTTCGTCGGCGCCATGTGGGATCCGGTCGAAGGCCATCTCGACCCGTCCGGCACCACCATCGCCTATTCAAAGGCGGCGAAAAAACTCGGCGCCGAGATCGTGCTGCGCAACCGCGTCGTGGAATTGACGCAGGAGGTCGACGGCACCTGGAATGTCGTCACCGAACAGGGCACGGTGAAGGCCGAGCATGTCGTCAACTGCGGCGGCCTGTGGGCGCGCGAGATCGGCCGCATGGTCGGCGTCGAGCTGCCGGTTCTTGCCATGGAGCACATGTATCTGCTCACCGAGCCGATGCCGGAGGTCGAGGAATTCAACAAGTCGACCGGCCGCGAAATGATCGGCGTGCTCGACTTCAAGGGCGAGATCTACACCCGCCAGGAGCGCAACGGCATCCTGCTCGGCACCTATGAAAAAGCCTGTAAGCCATGGTCGCCGGTCAACACGCCGTGGGATTTCGGCCATGAATTGCTGCCCCCCGACCTCGACCGCATCGCGCTGTCGCTGGAAATCGGCTTCAAGCATTTCCCCGGCATCGAGAAGGCCGGCATCAAGCAGATCATCAACGGCCCCTTCACCTTCGCACTGGACGGCAACCCGCTGGTCGGCCCGGTGCAGGGCCTGACCAATTTCTGGTGCGCCTGCGCCGTGATGGCCGGCTTCAGCCAAGGCGGCGGCGTCGGTCTGGCGCTGTCGAACTGGATGGTGCATGGCGATCCTGGCTTCGATGTCTGGGGCATGGATGTTACACGCTTCGGTGAATGGGCCGGCCTGCGCTACACCAACGCCAAGGTGCGGGAAAACTATTCGCGCCGCTTCTCCATCCGCTTCCCCAATGAGGAACTGCCGGCGGCACGTCCGGCGCAGACGACGCCGCTCTACGACACGATGCTGGCCAGCAACGCGGTCATGGGCGACAGCTGGGGCCTCGAAACCCCGCTCTGGTTCGCACCTGAAGGCAAGGAACCCAGGGATATCGTCTCCTTCCATCGCTCCAACGATTTTGGGCCGATCGGCGAGGAAGTGCGCGCCACGCGTGAGCGCGTCGGCGTCACCGAGATCGCCAATTTTGCCAAATACGAAGTCTCGGGACCCGCGGCCGAGGATTTCCTCAACCGGCTGATGAC
>NZ_RZQE01000542.1:0-3602 GCF_004022955.1 Mesorhizobium sp. M7A.F.Ca.US.002.01.1.1
CCGGCTTTGGCCGACCCCCCCGCCGATGCGCCCATGGCCGCACCAGACGCGATGGTGGACACCGCCTGCACGCCCGAGCCTATGGCAGCGGAAAGCGCGGAGCCAAGCACGCCGACGACGAGCAGTGTGGCCAACGCCCAGGCAAGAAAGCCATGGGCGGTATCACGGAAATACACCTCGTCCGTGTGGATGCCGACCCATTTGGTGCGCAGGCGTCCGGCAAGGTAGCCGCCGACACCCGAGGACAGCCATTGCACGATGATCAGCCAGACGGCGGTGGATGCCGCGAAAGTGGTGACAGATGCGCCGGATCCCGACCAGGGCGACACCATGCTCAATCCAAGCCCGGAGCCCAGCAGCATGAGGATGAAGGTCAGCGTCGAGGCCGCGAAGGCACCGGCGATGATCGGTCCCCAACTGACGGCGGTGGAGGAGGATTCTGTTGAAGTGGAAACGTCGACAGCCGATAGGGTGGACTGCATAAGTGCCCCCTATCGTACGAACAGCATGATCAGAATGATGATCGGGATCGGTATGCCGAGCAACCAGAGCAAAATGCCGCGTCCCATGGAAGCCTCCTGTTAGAAATTGTGATCGATATTGTCACAATGTCTCGCAGGGACTTCCGTTCCGGCGCGTTGCAAATTGATTTTGTTGCCGCCGGTGGAACAATTGGCGCGCCGCAGCGCGCCAATTCAGATTTAACGTCCAGATCAGATATCCAGATTGGCGACCGACAGCGCGTTGTCCTGGATGAACTCGCGCCTGGGCTCGACCTCGTCGCCCATCAGCCGCGAAAACAGCGAATCCGCATCGGTCGCGTCATTGACCTTGACCTGCAGCAGCGAGCGCACGTTCGGATCGAGCGTGGTTTCCCACAGCTGTTCGGCGTTCATCTCGCCGAGACCCTTGTAGCGCTGCATCGTCAGGCCCTTGCGGCCTGTCGCAAAGACCGCATTGAGCATCGCCAGCGGCCCCGAGATGGTTTCGGAGACATCCTTGCGGCGCAGCACCGGCGGCGACCCGTAGACCTCGCTGAGGCGCTGTGCGTAACGGTCGAGCTGGCGTGCGTCGGCCGAATTGATCAGCGCCAGGTCGAGATGCGCATATTCCTTGACGCTGCGCACCGTGCGCTCGAACACATAGCCGCCAACGCCTTCATTCGAGGTCGACATGCGGCCGGTCCAGCCGCGCTCGGTGTCCTCGGCGATGATGTCGAGGCGTTTTGCAATCCGCTCCGCCATGTCGTTGGCGCGGCCGAGATCGGCGAACACGTCCGGGTTGAGCCCACCGGCGATCGCCGCCTGCTCGACGACGCCTCTGTTGTAGCGCGTGTGCAGGCCGTTGATCAGCTGGCGCACCGCCAGCGCGTCATCGATGGCGCCACGCAGGTCCTGCCCGATGCGAACCTCGCCCGAGCCGAGCGTAAGCGATGCTTCCTCCAGTCCCGAGCCGATCAGGAACTCCTCGAACGCGCTCTCGTCCTTGATGTATTGCGAGCTCTTGCCGCGCGTCACCTTATAGAGCGGCGGCTGGGCGATGTAGAGATGGCCGCGCTCGATCAGCTCAGGCATCTGCCGGAAGAAGAAGGTGAGAAGCAAGGTTCTGATATGGGCGCCGTCGACGTCGGCGTCGGTCATCAGGATGATCTTGTGGTAGCGCAGCTTGTCGGCGTTGAACTCGTCCTTGCCGATCGAGGTGCCGAGCGCCGTGATCAACGTGCCGATCATGTCGGAGCCGAGCATGCGGTCGAAGCGCGCCCGCTCGACATTGAGGATCTTGCCGCGCAACGGCAGGATCGCCTGGTTCTGGCGCGAACGCCCACCCTTGGCGGAGCCGCCGGCGGAATCACCCTCGACGATGAAGATTTCGGATTTCGCCGGGTCGCGTTCCTGGCAGTCGGCCAGTTTGCCGGGCAGGGAGGTGACGCCGAGCGAACTCTTGCGGGTGATATCGCGCGCCTTGCGCGCCGCTTCGCGCGCCGCCGCCGCCTGGATCACCTTGTCGACGACCACCTTGCCTTCGCTCGGGTGTTCTTCCAGCCAGGTGCCGAGCGCTTCGTTGACCAGGCCTTCGACGACAGGACGGACTTCCGACGAGACCAGCTTGTCCTTGGTCTGCGAGGAGAATTTCGGGTCGGGAACCTTGACCGACAGCACCGCCGTCAGACCTTCGCGGCAATCGTCGCCGATCAGCGAGACCTTTTCCTTCTTGGTCAGCCCAGAGGATTCGCCATAGCCGGTGATCTGACGCGTCAGCGCGCCGCGGAAGCCGGCCAGATGCGTGCCGCCATCGCGCTGCGGGATGTTGTTGGTGAAGGCCAGCACGTTCTCGTGGTAGCTGTCGTTCCACCACATCGCCACTTCGACGGTGATCCCGTCGCGCTCCGCCCGGATGGCGATCGGCTTGTCGATCAGCGGTTTCTTGACGCGATCGAGATATTTGACGAATTCTTCGAGGCCTCCATCGTAGTGCAGTTCATGGCGCACGACATCGGCGTGACGGGCATCGGTCAAAATGATGCGCACGCCGGAATTGAGGAAGGCAAGCTCGCGCAGCCGGTGTTCCAGCGTGCCGAAGTCGAACTCGACCATGGTGAAGGTCTCGGCCGACGGGAAGAAGGTGATCTGGCTGCCGCTGCGGCCCTCATAGGTGCCCGGCTGCTTGTCCTGCTCATAGGTGCCGGTCGCCTTCAGAGGTGCGTCGGCATTGCCATGCGTGAAACTCATCTCGAAGATCTGGCCGTTGCGGCGGATCTTCAGCTTTAGCCACGCCGACAGCGCGTTGACCACCGAGACGCCGACGCCATGCAGGCCGCCCGAGACCTTGTAGGAATTCTGGTCGAACTTGCCGCCGGCATGCAGCTGCGTCATGATCACTTCGGCCGCCGAAATGCCTTCTCCGGTGTGGATATCGGTCGGAATTCCGCGGCCATTGTCGATCACAGTGACCGAACCATCGGGGTTGAGCGTCACGGTGACGAGGTCGGCGTGACCGGCCAGCGCCTCGTCGATGGCGTTGTCGACCACTTCATAGACCATGTGATGCAGGCCCGAGCCGTCGTCTGTATCACCGATATACATTCCGGGGCGTTTGCGGACAGCGTCCAACCCCTTCAAAACCTTGATGGAATCGGCGCCGTATTCGGCTTCAGCGCCGTTGTTGTTGTCGATCTGATCGCTCATGAAAACCTGTTGTCTGGATGCCGCCTGCACAGCGCGAAAAATCCGCGCCGAATCGCGCCTCTGATATCGACTAGATATAGGCGCAAAAGGCGGTTTTTCCAAGGTTTGCAGGCATTTCACTGGGAATGGCCGGCTGCCAATGGCGGGCCTCCGCCGGCCCCCATTTCACTTCGGCCAGCGGTCCTTGAGAAACCTTGATCATGAACTTGTATCTCGGCGCCAGCCGCCTGCTGCGGTCGCGCCCCGGCGTCATGTCGGGCGGGCGGCCGGATCAGGCGGTGGTCGTCGTTGGCGATGACCAGGGCCAGGCGCCACCACTGCGGTGGCGGTGGTGAGCATAGGCAGCAAGGCAAACAGCAAGCGCAAATCGAACTGCCCCCCAGCTCGTTCCTGTGCACGACCACCTCTCTATGGCAG
>NZ_RZQE01000543.1:0-3591 GCF_004022955.1 Mesorhizobium sp. M7A.F.Ca.US.002.01.1.1
GGGTGGGGTGATTTCCAAGCCGTGTATGGGCGGCATGGCGACATTTGGCAAGCAGGCCCGTAGCCGAGGGCTGAGCGGCAAGCTTCTGCAGCCTATCCTCGTCGAACTGACGCCATCAGGTTTAAAGCGTTAACAAATAATTTGACGCACGCAATCTTTTTGCATTCTAATGGGAACTGTGAAAATTGACTGAATAAGTTCCGTCGAGCATTGTCGCATCCGGTCAACGGCCGCATGACTGTGGGCGGGGCCGATCGTTGGCAGGGGATCAGGAACATATCGATGGCGGAGAAGACGCACCGCACGATGGACGACTTCGCCCAGGCATGCGGCGTGTCGCGCCCGACGCTGTCCAAATATTTCGACGATCCGGCGAGCGTGAAGCCGGCGACGCGGGCGCGCATCGAAGCCGCCCTGCGTTCCTCGGACTATCAGCCGAACCTTTTCGCCCGCAATCTCAACCGCAAGCGCACCCGCAACATCGGCATCGTCGTGCCGACGATCACCGATCCTTTCTACGCCGAGATGGTCAGCCGCATCGAATTTCGTTGCCGCGACGAAGGCTACTGGCCGATCGTCATCTCCTCGCATGGCTCGCCGAAGCTGGAAGCGGAGTCGGTCAGGACGCTGCTGTCGCTGAAGGTGGCTGGCGCGATCATCGCCCCGCTCGGCCTGGCCTCCGACCGCAGCGTCTTCGACAAGCTCGGGCAGGACATTCCGATCGTCTATTTCGACACCTATATCGAGGGCGATACGCCGTTCGTCGGCAACGACAACCGGCAGAGCGTGTCGACCATCGTCGACTATCTCTGTCGCTCGGGCGAACCGCCGGTCTATCTCGACATCCCACATGTCAACCACAACTCCGGCGAACGCCAGGAGAGCTACATCGTCGCGATGGAGACCGCCGGCTTCAAGCCGGCCGTCATCGAGGCCGCGCGCGATTACACCTGGGACTTCGAACGCATCGGCTACGAGCAGACGGAAAAAATGCTGGAGGCCGGGACCTTGCCTGGCCGCACCATCCTGTGCGCCAACGATCGTCTCGCCTTTGGCGTAATGGCGGCCGCGTACTCGCGCGGCCTGAAGGTCGGCCGCAGGCCCGATTGCGATCTGCGCGTTGCCGCCCACGACGACCATCCGCTGAGCCGCTACACCTGTCCGGCGCTGACCACCATGGCGCAGGATTTCACCGCCATGGCCGGCCGCAGCGTCGAGATCCTGCTGGCCCTGCTGGACGAGGCCGATCCGCCGAAGCAGGGCATGGCGCGCACCGTCAAGCTCGGTGCCACCCTGGTGATGCGTCAGTCGGCCTAACCGGTCGACGTCGATCCCTCGAAGTGGCGCCAGGCCGTCACCGCCTCGACCACCGCTTGCCGGGCGGCGGGAATATGGCGTCCCATCGAGACGAAGCCATGGATCTGGCCCGGCCATTGCCGCAGGATCACAGACACGCCCGCGGCCTGCAGGCACGCCGCATAGGCTGCCCCTTCGTCGGCCAGGATGTCACAGCCGGCAAGCCCCACGAATGCCGGCGCGACGCCGGCAAGATCAGGCGCCAGCAAGGGCGAGACGCGCCAGTCCATGATATCGTCGGGCGTTCGCACATAATGGTCGCGGAACCATGCCATGGTCGTCGCGGTAAGGCCGAAGCCGTCGCCGAAACGCCGGTAGCTGTCCGATGTCTGCCGCGCGTCGGTGTTGGGATAGATCAGGATCTGCGTCGCAAGTGGTGGAGCGAGCCCATCGCGTGCGAGCAGCGCCAGCACTGCGGCAAGATTGCCGCCGGCGCTGTCGCCGGCAACACCAATGCGCACCTTGTCGATGCCCAGATCGACGGCATTCTCGGCCATGAAGCGAAGTGTCGCCAGGCAATCCTCGAGCCCGGCGGGAAATTTGTGCTCCGGGGCCAGGCGATAGTCGGGGCAGACAATGACGGCGTTGCCGAGATTGGCCATCAGGCGGCAGATCTCGTCATGTGAATCGAGATTGCCGATGACCCAGCCGCCGCCATGCAGATAGAGCAGCGCCGGCGCCCCGCTCGGCAGTGCGTCGATGCCGCGATGGATGCGGACAGTGATGGGGCCGTTCGGCCCGTCGATCTGCTGTTCAAAGGTCGTCGCGACCGGCTCATGCTCACCTTGCAGCGTCGGGAACGAGGCGTTGTAGGCAGCTCGCGCCGCCGCCACGCTGCCGGTCTCGAATGGCTTGCCGCCGGCTGCACGAGCCATGTCGAGGACGCGCAGCGCATCCGGATCGAGCGTCATGATCATACCCTCAGGCCAGCAGATCGCTCGCCTCTTCCTCGGTCAGCAGGGCCGGCTGGACGACATCGCCCGCGATGGCGACCGAGCCCTGTGTTTCACCGGAGCGCAGGATAGCCTCCATGATCTCCAGTACATGCAGCGCCAGATTGCCGGAGGCGCGTGGCGTGTTGCCGGTCTGAAGCGAGCGCACCAGATCGGCGACGCCGAGCATGCGGTAATTGGCGCGATCGGGCGCCGCATAAGGCCAGTTGCGGGCGCCATAGAGTTCGCCTTCGCTGGCGAAATCCCTCCAGTCGGTGCCGCGTTTCGACAGCGACACGGTGCCGCCGAACGTGTCGGGGTCGGGCAGGCGCAGCGAGCCTTCCGTGCCGTGCAGTTCGATCGGATGGTTGGAGTGGCGAAAGACATCCCACGAGGCGCCGAAGGTGACGGTTGCGCCGGAGCGGAACTCCAGCAGCGACAGCACATTGGTCGGCGTGCCGACCTTGAATGTGGTGTTCTTGAATGGCCCTTCGGCAGTGATCAGCCGCTCCTCCTGGCCGCGCGTCGCCATCGCCATGACGCGTTCGACCGGGCCGAGCAGATTGACCAGCATGGTCAGATAGTAGGGGCCCATGTCGAACACCGGGCCACCGCCTGGCTGGTAGTAGAACTGCGGGTTGGGGTGCCAGTGCTCCATGCCGCGGCCCATCATGAAGGCGGTGCCGGTGACCGGGCGGCCGATGGCGCCGTCATCCATCAGCCGGCGGGCGCGGCGTCCGGCTGCACCAAGGAAGGTGTCGGGCGCCGAGCCGAGCAGCAGCCCGCGCGACCGCGCCTCGTCGACCAGGCGCCGTCCATCGGCCGCCGAGGTGGCGAGCGGCTTTTCGGTGAAGACGTGCTTGCCGGCCGAAAGGGCGGCAAACGAAATGTCGAAATGCGCCGCCGGAATGGTCAGGTTGAGGACGAGATCGATCTCGGGATCGGCCAGCAGTGCATCGACGCCGAGTGCCCGTATGCCATATTCCTTCGCCCGCAGCGCCGTCATGTCGGCCGAGATATCGGCGCAGGCGCGCAACTCGATGCCGCCGAAGAGAGCGGCATTGCGCAGATAGGTCATCGAGATATTGCCGCATCCGATGACGCCGATCCCGAGTTTCGTCGTTGATATCCCGTGCATTTTCGATCGTACCTCCCAACGCGGTCACCGTCTGCCGAATCCGCCCAGAAGTAACGGATCGCCTTCGCAAAGGGCTATACAACATTTTAAATATTGACGCGCGTAAAATTTTTATACAACATGCGAAAATGCTGGCGCGATATCGGGAGGCTGCCAGTCCTGGGA
>NZ_RZQE01000544.1:0-3583 GCF_004022955.1 Mesorhizobium sp. M7A.F.Ca.US.002.01.1.1
GCCGCTCGCGTATCTTCGGCGCACCCCATGTCGGCTTGTCTTGCTTGAGGCGCACAATCAGCTTCTCGATTTGAAACGGAAGCTGATTGGCGTGGCGATAGGGCCGCCGCGATCGGTCCGTCAGCCCCTCCAGGCCGCTGTCGTTGTAGCGCGTGAGGATCTTGTAGCCGGTCTTGCGCGAGATATCGAACTCCCGGCAAAGCATCGCCATCTTCTCGCCGTCCAGCAGCCGGGCGACGAACTTCAGCCGCTCTTCCATGACGTTACACTCCCTCCAAGGCACCTTGCTCTCCTTGCAAAGGGCCGAAAGTGTAACCCATCTATCCAGAATGAACTGTCACCCATCTCTCGGGAAGGGCATTATTATCAATGGGTTTATTGACAGGTTCGCCACGAGGTTCGCCAAGCGCGTTACCAGCCGTACGACTCGGTCCATGCCCTGCACAGCCAACGCACCTGCGACGCTTCCCGGGAATAGAGTTCGGCATGGTCAATGTCGTCATGGCCGAGACATCCAACATCTGCCTGGTGGATGCCTCCGCTTCGGCGAGATAGACCCCAAGTGACTTCCGCAGACCATGCAGCGTAAGGCCCTTCGGCAATCCCGCGAGAGCGCACCAGTGGGTCATAGCACCGGTCAGAGATTTCGGCGAGAAAGGTTGGCCATATTCCGTGACTAGAACTGTTTCGCCGCGCCGGTCGGCGCGGAGATGCCAAAACAGCAGTTTCGCTACCCCGGAACTGCGCCGTGAAGGGCCAATCCATGATATGCCTGCCACTTCAAGGTTCTACCGTCCCTTGCCGTGCTGCCCAGTCGTATGGGTACAGACAGTAAAAATAGCCGGTACGCTCGGTGGCGATGTATTTGAGGTGGGTGCCGTTGGGCAGCCAGACGATGTCGCCAGGGCGGCATTCGTGGCGGCCGTCATCCAGTTCGATCGTCAGCGTGCCTTCATGGATGAACAGCACCTCGTCATAGGTCACGGTCCAGTCGATCGAGGCGTTCTCCAGATACTCGATGCCGCCGCCCATGGTCCGGCTGATCTCGGCATTGATCACGCGCGCGATCGAAGACGTTCCGGTCGGCGTGACCGATGGCTTTAGGGTCAACTCGCTGTGCTTGAAAATCTTGGCCTTGGACATCGTCATCCCTTTTTTGCGCGAAGATTGGCTTTGGAGGGAGTGACGCCGGACGGAGCCAGCCCGGCGAGCCATCTCGTCACCGGATCGAGCTTGCGCCCGGCATGTTCGAAATCGTCACGCCGACGCACAGCGCCGCGGACAAAATGTGCACCGACAAAGCGAAAGGGTTCGGGCGGGAAACCGCGCGTTACCGGACGAACCAGCGCCGAATGCGTCAGTTCCGATTCACCGTCAGTCAACAGGCCGGTGAGGATCTCGCCGCCGATATAAGCCATTGTCGTGCCATTGCCGGAAAAGCCATAGCCGTAAACGACATCGCGGTTGGCGCGCAAAGCGCCGAAAAGTGGCACGCCGCTCACCGTCCGGTCGATCGGGCCGTTCCATGATGTCTCGAGCGGAAAATCGGCGAGCGCCGGGTGGCCGTCCCGCAGCGCGCGACGCATTTCGGCGACACGGGGCGACTGGCCATGGAAACGCTGGTCGACGATGCCGCCGAAGCCAATAACGCCACCGCTGACGCCGACGGACAGCCGACCATCGCGCGTCGGAGACCAACCGCCAACGAAGACGCGGGAATCGATCATCAGCGGCGCCCGGCGGTAGCCGATCTTGTCGAGAAGGTCTGGAATGGGCTGTGACATGGCGTCGTCGCTGGAGATGTTGAAGATCGCAGGGGCCAGTTCCGGAATCGCGCCGGACCAGGCATTCATGGCAAGCACGACCTTGCCGCAGGATACAGTTCCTTTCGCCGTTTCCACCGTGAGCTTGCCCCGTCGTGAAAACCGCTTCATCGGCGACTTTTCATAGATCCGAACGCCGCGCTTTAGCGCTGCACGACGCAGGCCGCGCACCAGGAATCCGGGATGCACTGTTGCCGACGAAGCGTCGAACGCGCCGCCGAGGTGGCTCGTCGTGCCTGCCATCGCCGCGATCTCGTCGCGCGAAACGCGTCGCGCAGGCACGTAGCCATGCGCCGCCAGCTTGTTCAACGCGTCGTCCCAGGCGCCAAGCTGTGCTTCGCACGTCGCGCCCCAGATCCAGCCGATGCGATCGAACCAGGCGTCGATCGCCTCGACCTTGCAGAAAGCCTCGATGCCGCCGATCGCGGCTTCGGATGCCTTGATGATCGAAAGCGCGTCGGTTCCGTCGCGCAGGGCGACAAGCGCGCTGTATTTGGTCCATGCCGAAAGCACCATTCCGGAATTGCGGCCGCTCGGGCCACCACCACAAATGTCGCGCTCTAAAATGACAACATCGAAGCCTGGATTGTGCTCCTTGAGGCGGATGGCGGTCCACAATCCAAGATACCCGCCGCCGACGATGCAGATGTCGGCCTGCGTTGCCTCTTCGAGCGGAGGCGAAAGGTCTGGGTCCCCGGGCAGGACCTGCCGCAGCCAATGGCTTCGCCAAACAATGTCCTTTTCCGTCAGTTGCATCACGATGCGCCTCTGGCCGACAGGCGGCGCTCCACCAGCCTGACCCAAAGGCTGGCGCCAATCGGCAGGATTGCGTCGTTGAAGTCGTAGTTGGTGTCGTGAGCCGCAGCCTGATGCGCATCGTCGGCCTGGCCGAGCAAGAAATAGCAGCCCGGCCGCTGTTCCAACATGTAGCAGAAATCTTCCGAGCCCATCTCGGGAGGCGGATCGACGACGAGACGTTCCGGTCCCATCACCTCGTTCGCAATCGCGATCATCGCATCGGCTTGCGCCGGGGTGTTGATCGTCGGCGCGAAGGGCGTTTCATAGAGAATGTCGACGCTGGCGCCAAAAGCTTCAGCCTCGTTTTTCGCGATGCGGCGGATTGCCGTCTCCAGCGTCTTTTGAACCTGATGGTCGAAGGTGCGCACGGTGCCGGTCAGAAACGCCGTATCGGGGATGGTGTTGAAGGCTTCGCCTGCGCGCAGGCTGCCAACGGTGACGATTGCCGGAGCGTGCACATCGGTCAGGCGGCCGGGCAGGGCTTCGATTGCGAGCAGGATGCGCGCGGCGATGGGGAGTGGATTGATCGCCAGATGCGGTGTCGCCGCATGGCCGCCCCTGCCGTGGACGACGATCTCGAAGCGATCGGCCGCCGCGGCCACCGTTCCGCGGTGGACGGCGATCTCGCCGAGCGGCCGTTCGCAATTGTGCAGCGCGTAAACTTCATCGCAGGGGAAACGCTGGAAAAGGCCCTCATCCAGCATGGCAAGCGCCCCACCTCGACCCTCCTCGGCCGGCTGGAAGATGAAATGCACCGTGCCGGCGAAGTCGGGCGAGCGAACAAGTGCTGACGCTGCGCCGAGCAGCATTGTCGTGTGGCCGTCATGGCCGCAGCCATGCATCCTCCCGGGGACGCGGGACGCATGCGGCAGCGGCCGCGCCTCGGTCATCGGCAGGGCGTCCATATCGGCGCGAATGCTCCGGCTGCGACCAGCGCCGCGCCCGCCCCTGAGCGTGCCGCC